>NZ_JBHWHH010000275.1:0-6903 GCF_042732555.1 Nocardia sp. NPDC059764 | reverse complement strand
GCATTGCCGGGAGGGCCTCGTCGTCGGTAGGGGTCAGTTCGTGGAACCGTCGAACCGTTCCCCCGAGATCGACCGCGACGGCTCGCCGTCGACGCCCACCGGCACCTCACCTTCGAGGGTGGTGCGGTACAGCACCCGGGTCACGTCGAGATGGTCGAGGTCGCTGGGCGCGAGGTGCGCGGTGGCGCGGTTGTCCCAGAACGCGACACTGTCCTTCTCCCACCGGAATCGGACCGTGTACGCGGGGTCGGCGATCTCGGCGTACAGCAGCTCGAGCAGCGCGTCGCTCTGCCGCGGGCTCAGGCCGATGATGCGAGTCGTGAAGCCGGGGTTCACGAACAGCACGCGTTCCCCGGTCACCGGGTGCACGCGGACCACCGGATGCTCGGTGACCAGCGGCGCCGCCGCGACGCGCTTGGCGTAGTCGCTGTCGGCGTCCCACACGGGCAGTTTGCCGCCGAACCGGTGCTCGGCACGCAGCCCGTCGAGCAGTGTCCTGAGTGAATCCGGCAGTCCCGCATAGACGGCCGCCAGATTGGTCCATTGGGTGTCGCCGCCGCGCTCGGGCGCGATGTCGGCCCGCAGCAGGGAGGCGGCGGGCGGGTTGATCAGCGGCGAGATGTCGGTGTGCCACTGATTGGTGTAGCTGAATTTCTTCTTCCCGAAACGCTTTTCGTAGAGCCGGCTGTCGACGGCGAGGATCTCGGGGTGCTCGGTGGGCGCGTCGTCGTCGTAGGGGTGCGAGGGCGTGACCGCGCCGAAGCGGCGGGAGAAGGCGATCTGCTCGGCGTGCCCGATGCGCTGATCGCGGAAGAACAGCACCTTGTATTCGTGCAGTGCCGCGGTGAGGACCGCGATCTGCTGGTCGGTGAAGTCGTCGCGCAGGTCGATGCCGCTGATCTCGGCGCCGATGTGCCCGGCGACGGGAGTGATCTGGAAGGTGCCGACGGGGTGCTCGGTGGCGGTGGTCATGAGGGTTTCCTTTCGGGGGTCAGGCGGTGGCCTGGGTGCGGACGGGAGTGAACTGGCTTTCCACCGGGGCGAGGCCGTAGTGGCCGCGCAGCGTGGTGGCGGTGTACTCGGTGCGGAACAGGCCGCGCTGCTGCAGGATCGGCACGACCTGGTCGACGAAGTCCTCGAGTCCACCGGGCAGGTACGGCGGCATGATGTTGAAGCCGTCGGCCGCGCCCTGCTCGAACCAGGTCTGCAGGTCGTCGGCGATCTGTTCGGGGGCGCCGGCGAGGGTGCGGTGGCCGCGGCCGCCGCCGAGCTTGCCGATGAGCTGGCGCACGGTCAGCTCCTCCTTCTCGGCGAGCTCCTTGACGAGGGTGAATCTGCTCTTGCCGCCTTCGATCTCGCTTTCCGGGGGCAGCGGCGGGAGTGGCGCGTCGAGGGCGTGTTCGGTGAGGTCGACGCCGAGGAGCGTCGACAGCTGCCGCAGCGCGTAGTCGGGAGAGATGAGGTCGGTGAATTCCTGTTCCAGCGCCCGGGCTTCGGCCTCGGTGCCGGCGATGAACGGCACCAGACCGGGCAGTACCTTCAGGTCGTCGGCGGAACGCCCGTACTTCGGGAGCCGGGCCTTGAGGTCCCGGTAGAACGCCTGTCCGTCGGCGAGTGTGCGCTGGGCGGTGAACACGGCCTCGGCGTGGCGGGCCGCGAATTCCTTTCCGCTCTCCGAGGATCCGGCCTGCACCAGCAGCGGCCGCCCCTGCGGGCTGCGCGGGGAGTTCAGCGGCCCGCGGACCCGGAATCGCTCGCCGCGGTAGTCGAGGGTGTGCACCTTGTCCGGGTCGGCGAACACGCCGGTTTCGGGGTCGAGCACGACGGCGTCGGATTCCCAGCTGTCCCACAGCTGCACGGCCAGATCGACGAACTCCTCGGCCCGCTCGTAGCGGCGGGCGTGTTCGGGGATGGCGTCGAAGCCGAAGTTGAACGCCTCGTCCTCGCTGCCGGAGGTGACGATGTTCCACCCCGCGCGCCCGCCGCTGATGTGGTCCAGGGACGCGAATTTACGGGCCAGATTGAAGGGTTCGTTGTAGCTGGTCGAGGCGGTGGCGATGAGGCCCACGTGTTCGGTGGCGGTGGCGATGGCCGCGAGCAGGGTGACCGGTTCGAAGACGGCGAGGGCGTTGCGTTTGATGCGCGGCCCGACCGCGAGCCCGTCGGCGAAGAACACCGAGTCGAGCCGGCCGCGTTCGGCGATGCGGCCGAGCTCCTGGAAGTGCCCGACCTCGAGCACCTGGTGTTCGCGGGTGCGCGGATGCCGCCAGGCGGCCTCGTGGTGGCCGACGCCCATCAGGAAGGCGTTGAGATGGAAGGTCTTGCGGGGGTTGGACATAGGGGAGTGGTCCTTCGATGGTGTTCGGGGGCGGCGGCTAGCGGTGCGCGCGCCAGCGGGAGAGCCGCCGCTCGATGGCCACGAGCACGCCGTTGTAGGCGAGCCCGACCACGGCGATGGCGACGATCCCGGCGTACATGTCCGGAATCTGGAAGTTCTGCTGCGCGGCGGTGATCAGGTAGCCGAGCCCGGCCCGTGCCCCGAACATCTCCGCGGCGATGAGCACCAGGATCGAGCCCGACGCCGCCATCCGGATACCGGTGAAGATGGACGGCACGGCCGCGGGCAGGATCACCTTCTGAAACAGCCGCAGCGGTGAGAAGCCGAGTGAGACGGCCGATTTCACGAGCAGCGGATCCACGGTCCGCACGCCGCT
Organism: Nocardia sp. NPDC059764; assembly: GCF_042732555.1. NCBI lineage: Bacteria > Bacillati > Actinomycetota > Actinomycetes > Mycobacteriales > Nocardiaceae > Nocardia > Nocardia sp. NPDC059764. The sequence continues at coordinate 4,189 of NZ_JBHWHH010000275.1, read as the reverse complement.
GATGGTGTTGAGCAGGATCGGGAAGAACCCGGCGTACACCACCAGCGCGATCTTGGAGGTCTCACCGATGCCGAGGATCAGGATGAACACCGGCAGCAGGGCGAGGGCGGCGGTATTGCGGAACAGTTCCAGCACCGGGTTCAGGAATTCCGCGACCGGCCGGTACCAGGCGATCGCCACACCCACCGGAATCGCGGTCACGAGTGCGATGGCGAAGCCGATGAGCGAGCGGGTCAGACTGGTGGACACGTGTTCCCAGAGCTGACCGTTGCGGATCAGCTCGAGCCCGGCCCCGACCACCGTGGAGAACGGCGGCAGGAAGATCTCGTCCACGAGACCCAGTCGCGGCGCGGCCTCCCACACCGCGAGGAACGCCGCGATCACCACGGTCGGTTTGCCGAGCCGCCAGCCGATGCGAGCGATCGTGGGTAGCACCGAGGAGGACTGTTTCGGCCGCGGCGCTGCGCGATCGGCGGTGCGGGACGGGATCTCGACGGGTGCGTCGACCAGTTGCACAGCGCTAGACATGGGAATTCCTCCGATCGGCGGTGAGCGCGGCCTGCTCCAGGTCCTGGGCCCGCGCGACCTCGTCGTGCAGCAGCGACCACACGTGGTGGCGCAGCTCGCGGAACCGTTCACTGGACCGGACATCCGGGTCGGCTTCCCGGTCCAGGTCGATGTCGATCACGGCTTTGATCCGCCCGGGCCGCGAGGTCAGCACCGCGACGCGCTGCCCCAAATAGACGGCTTCATCGATGCCGTGGGTGATGAACAGCACCGTCTTGCCGGTGGCCCGCCAGATGCGTAACAGCTCGTCCTGCAACGACTCCCGGGTCTGGGCGTCGAGCGCGGCGAACGGCTCGTCCATGAGCAGCACTTCCGGATCGAAGGCCAGGCTGCGGGCGATGGCGACGCGCTGCTTCATGCCGCCGGACAATTCGTGCGGGTACCGGTTGCCGAATCCGGCCAGTCCGACCAGCTCCAGATAGTGTTCGGCGATGCCCTTGCGGGCACGCCGCGGAATGCCCTTGGCCTCCAACCCGAATTCGATATTGGCCCGGGCCGTGCGCCACGGGAGCAGCGCGTACTGCTGGAAAACGATGCCGCGATCGAGTCCCGGCCCGGTGACTGGTGTGCCGTCGAGCAGGATTTGCCCGGCGGTCGGCTGATCCAGCCCGCCGAGCAGGTCCAGCAGGGTGGACTTGCCCGAACCGCTGGGCCCGACCAGGACCAGGAACTCACCGTCCCGAACATAGACGGAGATATCGGAGATCGCGGTGAGCGGATCCTTCTCGCCCCGCACCGGGAATTCCTTCCGAACGCCCGACAGCGCGAGTTTGACCGCGGCGGTGCTCATTTCGCCACCGCCTCGCCGCTCGGGCCGGCGGTCGCCGGGTACTTCCCGTTGGCGTACGGATTGTCCTTGTTGGTGTAGAGGTCCTTGGCGGCGAGCTTGCCCGCGGGCAGTTCGCCGTTGCGGACCAGCCAGTCGATCCAGATCTGCAGCTCCCGTTCGGCGACCACGCCGCCGGGGACCGGGATGCCGGAGCTCCTGTAGTACTGCAGCAGTGACGTGTTCTCGTTGCGCCCGCGCTTGTGGATGATGTCGGCGAACTTGGCCACCACCTCGTCGCGCGGTGTCACCTGCAGCCAGCGGGTGGCGCGCGCGGTGCCCTGCACGAAGTCGGCCACCGCGTCGGCGTGCGATTTCAGATAGTCGTTGCGGAAAACATAGGTGCCGTAATCGAATTGGCCGAACAGGTCCTTGTCGGTGTAGAGCGGATGGATCCCGCCGCGCCCGATGGCGGTGTCGCGGAAGACGCCCCCGAGCGCGGCCACGTCGATCTGCCCGTTGCGCAGCGCGTCCTCGGTATTGGCGGGCGGCAGCACGATGAGCTGCACCTGCTTGATCTCGGCGTCGCTGAGCCCTTGGTCGTGCAGCCACTGGCGGGTGATGAATTCGTGGTGCGCGCCCAGGGTGTTGACGCCGACCTTCTTGCCGATGAGGTCGCGCGCCGAGGTGATGCGGGAGTCGTCGCGCACGAAGTAGCCGGTGAAGTTCAGTTCGTCCGCGCCGTAGGAGCTGAGCACGGAGGTGACGGGCGCGCCGCCCGCGATGAGCTTGATGACCGCGCCGTTGAAGGCGCTGCCGAATTCGACCTGTTTGGTGGCGGTGGCCTGGATATTGGCCGGGCCGGAGGTGGTGTCGCCCTCCCAGCGCAGGTCGATCTTGGTGAAGTAGCCGAGGTCGGCCGCGAGCTCGAAGGCCGTGACCTGGCCGGTGCTGCCCTGATAGCGGACGACGGTCTTACCGTCGGCGGTGGTGCCCGCGTCGGTCTTGGCGCAGCCGGTGAGCAGGACCGCCGCGCTGGTGACCGCGATCGCGGCGGCGACCGCGCGTCGCACCCGCGCGGGGTGGAGAGAGAAGGCCATGGGGTCGTCTTTCGGTGAATGTGTCCGTCGCGGAATGGGTTTCGTGGCGGGGACGACAACAGAGCCGCATGGGGATTCCTCTTCGGGGTGGGGACGGTCGATCGGAGTGCTCACATGCTGCGATGGCCGGGAGGCCCCGGCAACCGCCATTTCACGATGTGGAAATCAGCGTGAGCGAAATTCGGCGGCGGAAAGCATTGTGTCGCCGGTGTTTTGGAACAACGGCGCGATCCGGCCCGCCGCGATGCGCATGGCCGGGACGACGGCGCGGATCAGCTCGCCGTCCAGGCGTGCCGAGCGGGCCTGCACCGCCAGCGCACCCCGCACCTGTCGGTGCGGTCCGACGATGGGCACCGCGAGCGCGCGGATCGGATCGTCGGTCTCGATGAGCTCGCTGGCGAACCCCCGGTGCCGGACCCGGTCGAGGTCGACATCGGCCGCGGCCCGGCCGGCGGAGTAGGCGAGCAACGCGTGGCCCGTCGCGCTGGCGTGCAGCGACTGCCGGGCCCGCGGCACCTGATGGTGGCAGAAGTGCACGGGCGGGCGGGCCTGGAACACCGTAAGCGCGTCGTCGGCCTCGGGCACGCTCACGCTGACCGTGATGCGGATGCCCGCCGCCAGCGCGTACAGGTGCGGCGCGATGGAGTCCAGGCCCAGGCGGGCCAGCGCGGGCCGGGCCAGCGTGGCCAACCCCTGTCCGACGCGATACCGGTCGGTGGCCGGGTCCTGCTCGAGCAGCCCGCCCCGGACCAGTGCCTGGGCCAGCCGGTGCGTGGTGCTGACCGGTAACGCGGCCCGCTGGGCCAGTTCGCTCAGCGACAGCTCGGGATCGTCGCCCTCGAGGCAGTTCAGGACGTGGATCGCGCGGTCGACAGCGCGGGCTCCGGACCGGGGTTCATCGATGGCGGCCATGGTTCCTCCTGGGGGACCCGAAACGACGTTCCAGGCACTATCCCCAGTGCTCTGACCTGGGGCAATGGTTGTGCGCAGCGCGATCCGAGCCGGTCGTGCCGCGTTTTCGCGCGCGAATCGTTTTGTGTCGCGTTTGTATTACGCGATGGCGGTCACCTTTTATGCGTGACCTCGCTCACAAATTCACGGCTGAATTCCAGAAATGTCATTCTCCGACACTCCGCGACGAACTGCGTAAACCACATAAAGTGCGGTCGCAATCGTTTCGTCAACTGCTCGTGATCGATACGTGATTTGCGGAGATCTTTCCGTTACCGTCGCTAGCGGCTCGGAGAAACCCGGGCTCCAGCTCGAATCGACGAACACCGGCAACTCCGTCCCGCGATTCGAGAGCAACCGATACCCCTGGGGACGGGGACCCGCAGCGAGCAGCACGGGCCGGTGGGAGCGGGGCAAGGAACAAACTTATGCATCGCAACCGGAAGCTCACCACCCGCACTCGTATCGCCGCCGCCACCGCGGCCGTGGGCGCGCTCGTGTCCATCCCGTTCGCGCTGTCGACGGCGACCGCCTCGGCCGCCTCGGGCAACTGGGACGCTGTCGCGCAGTGCGAGAGCAGCGGCAACTGGGGCGCCAACACCGGCAACGGTTTCTACGGCGGCCTGCAGTTCACCCAGAGCACCTGGAACGCCTACGGTGGCGCGGGCAGTGCCGCCAACGCCAGCCGTGAGGAGCAGATCCGCGTCGCGGAGAACGTGCTCGCCGGCCAGGGCCGGGGCGCCTGGCCCGTGTGCGGCGCCTACCTGTAATAGGCGGTCCGCTCAGTCGGAATTCACAATGGCCC
>NZ_JBHWHH010000274.1:0-6924 GCF_042732555.1 Nocardia sp. NPDC059764 | reverse complement strand
CATTCAGGTCAGGGCTGCCGTAATCGCGGGCGGTCCACTGCGCATAGCGGCGACCAGCCGCGGGCGAGGACCAGCAGTTCGACGACGAAAGGGCCCGGCATCCCCGAATCGGATGCCGGGCCCTTTCGAGGACCTGAAACCTTACGCGGTTTCGGTGATCGGGCGGTCGACCCAGCTCATCAGGCTGCGCAGCTGCGCGCCGGTGACCTCGATCGGGTGCTCGGCGTTGGCCTTGCGCAGGGCCTCGAGCTCCTTGTTGCCGCCTTCGACGTTGGCGACGAGGCGCTTGACGAAGGTGCCGTCCTGGATGTCGGTCAGGATCGCCTTCATGCGCTCCTTGGTGCCGGCGTCGATGACGCGCGGGCCCGACAGGTAGCCGCCGAACTCGGCGGTGTCGGAGACCGAGTAGTTCATGCGGGCGATGCCGCCCTCGTACATCAGGTCGACGATCAGCTTGAGCTCGTGGAGGACCTCGAAGTAGGCCATCTCCGGCGCGTAGCCGGCCTCGACCATGACCTCGAAACCGGTCTTGACCAGTTCCTCGGTGCCACCGCAGAGCACGGCCTGCTCACCGAAGAGGTCGGTCTCGGTCTCTTCCTTGAAGGTGGTCTTGATGACGCCCGCGCGGGTGCCGCCGATGCCCTTGGCATAGGACAGGGCCAGCGCCTGGCCGGTGCCGGTCGGGTCCTGGTCGATGGCGATCAGGGCCGGAACGCCCTTGCCGTCGGCGAACTGGCGACGCACCAGGTGGCCGGGGCCCTTGGGGGCGACCATGCCGACGGTGACGTTGGCCGGAGCCTTGATCAGACCGAAGTGGATGTTCAGGCCGTGGCCGAAGAACAGCGCGTCGCCGTCCTTGAGGTGCGGCTCGATGTCGTTGGTGAAGATGGAGGCCTGCGCGGTGTCGGGCGCGAGGACCATGATCACGTCGGCCCACTCGGAGACCTCGGCGGGGGTGCCGACGGTCAGGCCGGCCTCTTCGGCCTTGGCACGGGACTTCGAGCCCTCCTTGAGGCCGATGCGCACGTCGACGCCGGAGTCGCGCAGGCTCAGCGAGTGGGCGTGGCCCTGGCTGCCGTAGCCGATCACGGCGACCTTCTTGCCCTGGATGATCGACAGATCGGCATCGTCGTCGTAGAACATCTCGACTGCCACAGTGGTTCCCTTCAGATTGTTTGGTTAGTGAGAAGTATCGGGCCAGCGGTTATCGCGGGCTTTATCGGGTCGCGGTGATGGACTTGGGTCCACGACCCACGGCGACAACGCCGGACTGCACGATCTCACGGATGCCGTACGGCTCCATCATGCGCAGCAGCGCGTCCAGCTTGGAGCGGGTGCCGGTGGCCTCGATGGTCAGCGCGTCGGGCGACACGTCGATCACCTTGGCACGGAACAGGTTCACGGCCTCGATCACCTGGGTGCGCACACTCGCGTCGGCACGCACCTTCACCAGGATCAGTTCACGGGCGACCGAGGAATCGGTGTCCTGCTCCACGATCTTGATGACATTGACCAGCTTGTTGAGCTGCTTGGTGACCTGCTCGAGCGGCAGGTCCTCCACGGTCACCACGATGGTCATGCGCGAGATCTCGGGGATCTCGGTGCCACCCACCGCGAGGGACTGGATATTGAAGCCACGCCGGGAGAACAGCGAAGCCACCCGGGCCAGCACGCCCGGCTTGTCCTCCACCAGCACGGAGAGGGTGTGGGTGGTGGTCATTCCTCGGTCCCCTTCTGGGAAGCGCGCTCGTGAGCGTTCAGCGAAGCCTTCTCGTGCGACATGGCCTCGTGGATGACGGCCGGCTCGGAAGCCTGCTCGTCGTCGTCGAACAGCGGGCGGATGCCACGCGCGGCCATGATCTCGTCGTTCGACGTGCCGGCGGCGACCATCGGCCACACCTGCGCGTCCTTGCCGACGATGAAGTCGATCACCACGGGACGGTCGTTGATCGACTGCGCCTCGCGGATCGCGGCCTCCACGTCCTCTTCCTTCTCCACGCGAATACCGTGGCAGCCCAAGGCTTCCGCGAGCTTCACGAAGTCGGGGATGCGCAGGGTGTGGGTGCCCAGGTCGGTGTTGGAGTAGCGCTGCTCGTAGAACAGGGTCTGCCACTGGCGGACCATGCCCAGATTGCCGTTGTTGATCAGCGCGACCTTGATCGGCACGCCCTCGACGGCACAGGTGGCCAGCTCCTGGTTGGTCATCTGGAAGCAGCCGTCACCGTCGATGGCCCAGACCTCGGAGTCCGGCATGCCCATCTTGGCGCCCATGGCCGCGGGCACCGCGTAGCCCATGGTGCCCAGACCGCCCGAGTTCAGCCAGGTGCGCGGGTTCTCGTACTTGATGAACTGCGCGGCCCACATCTGGTGCTGGCCGACGCCGGCACAGTAGATCGCCTCGGGACCGGCCAGCTGACCCAGCTTCTCGATCACGAACTCCGGCGACAGCGAACCGTCCGACGGGGTCTTCCAGCCCAGCGGGTAGGCATCGCGAATCCCGTTCAGGTAGCCCCACCACTCGGTCAGGTCCAGCAGCGGGGTCTTGCCGCCGGTGGCCGGGTCGGCCTTCAGGGTCTCGATCAGCTCGGTGATGACCTCGCGGCAGTCACCCACGATCGGCACGTCGGCGTGGCGGTTCTTGCCGATCTCGGCGGGGTCGATGTCGGCGTGGATCACCTTGGCGCCGACCGCGAACGAGTCCAGCTGGCCGGTGACGCGGTCGTCGAAACGCGCGCCCAGGGTGATCAGCAGGTCCGAACGCTGCAGCGCCGCAACGGCTCCCACGGTGCCGTGCATACCCGGCATACCCATGTTGAGGGTGTGGGTGTCGGGGAACGCGCCGCGCGCCATCAGGGTGGTGACCACCGGGATGCCGGTCAGCTCGGCCAGTTCCAGCAGCTCGGTCGAGGCGTCGGCCTTGATCACGCCGCCGCCGACGTAGAGCACGGGAGCCTTGGACTCCATGATCATGCGGGCGGCCTCGCGGACCTGCTTGCCGTGCGGCTTGGTGACCGGACGGTAGCCGGGCAGCTTCATCTCCGGCGGCCACGAGAACGTGGTCTGCGCCTGCAGCACGTCCTTCGGGATGTCGACCAGCACCGCGCCGGGACGGCCGGTGGAGGCGATGTGGAACGCCTCGGCGATCATCCGCGGGATGTCGATGGGGTCGGTGACCAGGAAGTTGTGCTTGGTGCACGCCATGGTGATGCCGGAGATGTCGGCTTCCTGGAAGGCGTCGGTGCCGATCAGCGACCGGCCCACCTGGCCGGTGATGGCGACCAGCGGCACCGAGTCCATCTGCGCGTCCGCGATCGGGGTGACCAGGTTGGTCGCGCCCGGACCGGACGTGGCCATGCACACACCCACCTTGCCGGTGGCCTGCGCGTAGCCGGTCGCGGCGTGACCCGCGCCCTGCTCGTGGCGGACCAGCACGTGGCGGACCTTGGTGGAATCGAAGAGCGGGTCGTAGACGGGAAGGATCGCACCGCCCGGAATACCGAATACCGTGTCGACGTCCAGTTCCTCGAGCGAACGGACGACCGACTGCGCGCCGGTGACCCGCTCGGGCGGGACCTGGCGGCGGTTCGGGGTCGCGGCCGGAGCCGCGGTCGGCTGAGTGGCCGAAGGCGCGGGCCTGCGGGCCGAGGGCCCGGGCCGGGCGGTAGGTGCGCTCACCGTCTTGGTTCCTTACTGCTTGTCGTTCCAGTCCGAGGGACTTGCCTGAACACAAAAAAGCCCCCGACAGCCATGGGCTGTTCGAGGGTGGCGCGTCGCAGCTGCGAGCTGACGTAATGGACCTAATAGTCGTCGGCTCAGCGCTGGACGCGCCGGCCGATTACGAGCAACTCGATTCGATTCACGCGCTCGACGGTATGCGCGCGCTAGTCGTTCAGTCAAACAGCTGACCTATGGGGTCTCATTATGTGAGACAGTGCGGTTGTTCGGGTCCGTTCACCATGATGCGAGGATATGGGTGTGTCCTCACAGCATCAGTCCGTGCCACCTGCTCGATCGTCCCATACGCCCGGCGCCGAATCGGACGCGGGTCGCGTGATCCGCATCCCCCGGCTCGCTCACCTCGGGGTGTTCATCCTGCTGTTCTCCGTGGCCTTCCCGTTCTTCGGGGCGCCCAAGGTGCTGTGGATCCTGTTCGCGATCCCGGCCGCGCTGGTGGTCTGGATCGAGCGGACCCGGACCACCGTCTCGGACAACGGCATCGACACCCGCACCCTGGTCGGCTCCCGGCACATCGACTGGGCCGACGTGCGCGGGCTGGTCATCCCCAAGCGCGGGTACCTGCGGCTGCACCTGGCCGACGACACCGATGTGACCTTGCCCGCAGTCGGCTACCACCGGCTCGCCGACCTCGTGGACGCCTCGGGCGGGCGCATCCCGGACCCGTTCGCCCAGGAGCCGGAGGAAACCGACGAACCGGCCGAAGCGGATGAATCTCACACCGAGGGCACCGAGGCCGAGGGCGAATCCGGCAAGCCGTAGGCGTTTCGGGGGTGCGGAGTTTCCACCGGAGGTAATCGGGGTCATAGGCCGGGAGTAACGTTGATGCCCGCCGGAGGAACGTCGCGAGACCCGAATTCTCGTGTCGCGAACCGCCGGCCAGTCGCTCAACAGCCCCCTGCGACACGAACCGAGGACCAATGCCACCGCTTCGCTCACGCACCACCACCGTCGGACGCAATGCCGCGGGCGCTCGCTCGCTCTGGCGCGCGACCGGCCTCACCGACTCCGACTTCGGGAAGCCGATCGTCGCCATCGCGAACTCCTACACCCAGTTCGTACCCGGCCACGTGCACCTGAAGGACGTCGGCGAGATCGTGGCCGAGGCGGTGCGGGCGGCCGGTGGCGTCCCGCGCGAATTCCACACCATCGCCGTCGACGACGGCATCGCCATGGGACACGGCGGCATGCTGTACTCGCTACCCTCGCGCGAGATCATCGCGGACTCGGTGGAGTACATGGCCAACGCCCACACCGCCGACGCGCTGGTGTGCATCTCCAACTGCGACAAGATCACCCCCGGCATGCTGAACGCCGCCATGCGGCTCAACATCCCGGCCGTGTTCGTCTCCGGCGGCCCGATGGAGGCCGGCAAGGCCGTGATCGTGGACGGCGTCGCGCAGGCCCCGACCGACCTGATCACCGCCATCTCCGCGAGCGCCTCGCAGGCCGTCAGCGACGAGGGCCTCGGCGAGGTCGAGCGGTCTGCCTGCCCGACCTGCGGCTCCTGCTCGGGCATGTTCACCGCCAACTCGATGAACTGCCTCACCGAGGCGCTGGGCCTGGCGCTGCCGGGCAACGGCTCCACCCTGGCCACCCACGAGGCCCGGCGCGCGCTGTTCCAGAAGGCCGGCAAGGTCATCGTGGACATCGCCACCCGCTGGTACCGCGACGACGACGCCTCGGTGCTGCCGCGGAACGTGGCCAATGCCAAGGCCTTCCGCAACGCCATGGCGCTGGACGTGGCCATGGGCGGTTCCACCAACACCGTGCTGCACACCCTCGCCGCCGCGCAGGAGGGTGAGATCGACTTCGATCTGCAGACCATCGACGAGATCTCGCGTCGCGTGCCCTGTCTGTCGAAGGTCTCCCCCAACTCCGACTACCACATGGAGGACGTGCACCGCGCCGGCGGCATCCCGGCCATCCTCGGCGAGCTGCGCCGCGGCGGGCTGCTGGAGACCGACGTGACCACCGTGCACACCGCCTCCTTCGACGAGTGGCTCGACACCTGGGACGTGCGCTCGGGCAAGGCTTCCGACGAGGCCGTGCAACTGTTCCACGCCGCGCCCGGCGGCGTCCGCACCACCGAGCCGTTCTCCACCGCCAACCGCTGGTCCTCGCTGGACACCGACGCCGAGGGCGGCTGCATCCGCGAGGTGGCGCACGCCTACACCGTCGAGGGCGGCCTGTGCGTGCTGCGCGGCAATATCGCCCCCGACGGCGCGATCCTCAAGACCGCCGGCATCGACGAGGACCTGTTCACCTTCGAGGGCCCGGCCGTGGTGGTCGAATCCCAGGAGGAGGCGGTCTCCAAGATCCTGGGCAAGGAGATCCAGCCCGGCGACGTGGTCGTGGTCCGCTACGAGGGTCCGCGCGGCGGTCCGGGCATGCAGGAGATGCTGCACCCCACCTCCTTCCTGAAGGGCGTGGGCCTGGGCAAGGTCTGCGCGCTCATCACCGACGGCCGCTTCTCCGGCGGCACCTCGGGCCTGTCCATCGGCCACATGTCTCCGGAGGCCGCCGGCGGCGGATCCATCGGACTCATCGAGAACGGTGACCGCATCCGCATCGACGTGCACACCCGCGCGCTCGAATTGCTGGTTCCCGAAGACGTTCTCGCGGAGCGCCGCGTGAAGATGGAAGCCTCGGAGCGGCCGTGGCAGCCGGTGAACCGGGAGCGTCCGGTCACCACCGCGCTGCGCGCGTACGCCGCGCTCGCCACTTCCGCCGACAAGGGTGCCGTCCGGCGCGTGCCGTAATCGAGAAAGCAAGGGAATGACAATCGAATACATCGGCCAGGCCGACACCGAATTCGTCGGCAAGGCCGACTCCATGCTGGCCGAGTACACGGCGATGCTGCGTCGCTCCGACGCCCGCAACGCCGAGGCCCGCGAACTGCTCGCCGACGCCGAGGCCCTGGCGGCCGAGGCGCGCGACCTCGACAATGCCGAGTTCATGGCGACTCCCGACGAGCAGGTACGGATCGGGGCGCACCGGGCGCTGCTGCAGCGCGAGATCGACGCGAAGTCGAGCCGGGTGCTCCAGCTCCACCAGGAGACCTTCCAGGAATGGGAAGCCTGGACCGCACGCCAGTGAGGGTGGGGGCGAGCCCCCACACCCCCTGAGGCGAATACCGGGCCCCCGCCCCCCCCCCCCGCTACCCAAACGCCCGGCGCGATCCCCGGG
>NZ_JBHWHH010000273.1:0-6933 GCF_042732555.1 Nocardia sp. NPDC059764 | reverse complement strand
CCCGAAGGCGAATCAGAAGTATCTCGAACCAGAGTCCGAAAACCTAGCAATCGTCGGCTGGAAAATTAGCCGACTTAAATGTCCAACCACCCTCACGGGGGTGAGAATGATTGGAACCAAATAAAATATTTGGCACTGACATTCATCGACACACTATTGAGTTCTCAAAGAACACACGCACAAGCCATCGATCCGAGCGGTGAGCCCGTTCGACTAGCTAGGCAACTTTTCAAGCTTAGCCCCGGCCCTACTGCAGAACCAAATCCGCTGGTCAGGTGGAACTAGTGTGATCATCAGGCGCTCCTCGTCCAACCTCGTTTCCCAGGCCCTTGGGGCTCCGGGTCCGTGTCGCTCTGACCTGGACTAAGTTACGTGTTGCGTCGAACCAAAGTCAAATCGCCTCTCTACCTGCAGTTTTCCGACGACTACGCGAAGGGCTGCGGGGGCTTCCAGCCTTCGAGGGTGCGGCGGCTGTTGGAACGGAACATCGCCACCGAGACTTTGTTCGGAATCGCGAGGAATGCGGCGTCCCGCAAGCCGGCGAGAGCGGCCGAGCCCGGTGAGGTCATGCGGGTGCCATGTTTGGACAGGAAGCTCATCCGGGCGACGCGGCTGCGGCGGGCGGCGGAGTAGCGAGAGAGATCAGGGGCGCAGGCCGCCAGGTTGACGGCATCCTCCAATGCCATGCCCGCACCCTGTCCGAGAGTGGGCCGCATGGCGTGGGCCGCGTCGCCGAGAAGGACAGCGCGGTCGTTCCACAGCTGGCGGGGTACGTCGATTTCGAGCAGCTCGTCGGTGACCACCGCGGATCGGTCGGTGGCGGCGATCAGTTTCGGGAGGGGGTCGGGCCAGTCGGTGAAGTAGTCGAGATCGTCGATGCCCGGGAGGCCGGCGGTGAAGACGTAGGTGCGGTCGCCGGTGATGGGGACGACGCCGGCTTCACCACGAATGCCCATGATCACGCCGACCGGGTCGGGCGCTGGAGTGTCGAGCACCCATCGCCAGGCGGTGATCCCGGTGTGGTGCACCGGACCGGACTGCGGCCACAGCTGGGTGCGGACCACGCTGTTGACACCGTCGGCGCCCACGATCAGGTCGTACTGGTCCGTATCCGAATCGGTTTCGATCCGACCATCGGCGTGGACGGCGACCACGCGGGTGCCCGCACGGACACACTCCGCGGGAACGGCGGCCGCGAGAATCGCGATCAGGTCGGCGCGGTGGACAGCCACCAGACCACCGGTGAAGTCGCTGATGCGGGCATCCACCAGCACCCGCCCCCGCTGGTTGCGCGCGAAGGCGCGGCGGTCCGCGACCGCGCCGGCTCGCACCGCTTCCCCGACGCCGAGCAGATCGAGGGCCTTCAAAGCGTTGGCCGCGAGGGTGATTCCCGCACCCACCTCGGTGAACTGGGGCGCGCGTTCGTAGACGGTGACCTCCCAGCCCGCCGCGCGCAGTGCGATCGCGGCGGCCAATCCGCCGATTCCGCCCCCGACAACCCCGGCCCTGCCCTTGCCTTCGGCCATGATCCCTCCCCGAACGTAGACGTGCCGCGATCGTAAATCTCCGATTCCTCCCGAAGTCGTAGGAGTGCGCGGGATCACGGCACCGAATACCTCCCGTCCGGAAATCGAGTGGAGGGCAAGGGGTATGGGTGTGCAGGCGGATCGGACCGGGGTGTCGCGGGCGGTGGAGGCGGCGGTCGAGGCGGCCAAACGGGGTGATGTGATCGCGGCGCGGCAGTTGCTGACGCTGGCCGACCAGCTGGCGGCCGAGGCGCTTGCGCGGGAGACGGCGCGGGCGAATCGGCCGAGGCGGCTGTGGGTTCCGCGGATACCGGGGCTGCCGCGGCGCTGAGCGGACGTGGGGCCCGAGGCCCTTCCGCCCGACCGGTCCGCCCTCGGACGGAGACACGCATGGCCCCGGCCACGGATGAACTCCGGCCGACCACGGAACCGGGCGAACCACCGAAGAACCGAACGGCCAGTTCGGCGTTGCGTTGAGCATGCATGGGCATTCCCCCAGCAAGAATGGTCGAAGTACGCCGTCTGACGGGGTTTGTGCGTCATCTCGGCCGAACCCAGAGAGGATGGTCCGGGCTCCAGGGTCCGGGTCCGGACGAAGGAGTCGGCGTGAATTCAACGGTGGGGTCGCGAACCTCGGACGATCAGGAGCGCGGGGCCGACAGCCTGGTCTACGTCGTGTTCATCACCGCGGCGGCCGCGATGGGCGGATTCCTGTTCGGATACGACAGTTCGGTCATCAATGGCGCGGTCGAGGCCATCCGCAGTCGATACGACATCGGCTCGGCGACGCTGGCGCAGGTGGTGGCGATCGCGTTGATCGGCTGCGCGGTGGGCGCGGCCATCGCGGGACGGATCGCGGACCGAATCGGGCGCATCTGGTGCATGCGGATCGCGGCGACGCTGTTCACGGCGAGCGCGATCGGGTCGGCGCTGCCGTTCGCGCTGTGGGATCTGGCCATGTGGCGGGTCATCGGCGGGATCGGGATCGGCATGGCCTCGGTGATCGGGCCCGCCTATATCGCCGAGGTGTCGCCGCCGGCGTATCGCGGGCGGCTGGCCTCGTTCCAGCAGGCGGCCATCGTGATCGGCATCGCGACCTCGCAGCTGGTGAACTTCGCGATCCTGAAGACGGCGGGCGGTGAGCAGCGCGGGACCATCGCGGGGCTGGAGGCCTGGCAGTGGATGCTCGGGGTGATGGTGATCCCGGCCGGGCTGTACGGGCTGTTCTCCTTCGCGATTCCGGAGTCGCCGCGGTATCTGATCTCGGTCGGCAGGATCGAGAAGGCGAAGCAGGTGTTGGCCGAGGTCGAGCGCGGGCAAGGGGATCTGGACGCTCGGGTCGCGCAGATCGAGCAGGCCATGCACAGCGAACACCGGTCGACGTTCAAGGATCTGCTGGGCGGGAGGTTCGGGTTCTTGCCGGTGGTGTGGATCGGTATCGGGCTGTCGATGTTTCAGCAGCTGGTCGGCATCAATGTCGTCTTCTACTACTCGGCGACGCTGTGGCAGTCGGTCGGCATCGATCCGTCCGGTTCGTTCTTCTACTCGTTCACCACCTCGATCATCAATATCGTCGGCACCGTCATCGCCATGCTGCTGGTCGACCGGATCGGACGGAAACCGCTGGCGCTCATCGGCTCCACAGGCATGGCCGTCGCGCTGGGGCTGGAGGCGTGGGCGTTCTCGGCCAAGACCGGGTCCGGCGAGAACGTGTCGCTGCCGCACGCGCAGGGCGTCGTCGCGCTGGCCTCGGCGCACTGCTTCGTGCTGTTCTTCGCGTTGTCGTGGGGTGTGGTGGTGTGGGTGCTGCTGGGCGAGATGTTCCCGAACCGGCTGCGCGCGGCCGCGCTGGGTGTGGCGGCGTCGGCACAGTGGATCGCCAACTGGGTCATCACCGCCAGCTTCCCGAGCCTGGCGGACTGGAACCTGTCGGGGACGTACGTCATCTACACGCTGTTCGCGATGCTCTCGATTCCTTTCGTGCTCAGGTTCGTTCCCGAGACCAAGGGCAAGGCGCTCGAGGAGATGGGCTAGCGCGAGGCGGCCGGACTATTTCAGGATCTTGGTGATCTGGCCCGCGCCGACGGTCCGGCCGCCCTCGCGGATGGCGAACTTGAGGCCGACCTCCATGGCGATCGGCTGGATCAGCACCACTTCCATGGAGACGTTGTCGCCGGGCAGCACCATCTCCACCGCCGTCGGCAGGGTCACCACGCCGGTGACATCGGTTGTGCGGAAGTAGAACTGGGGGCGGTAGTTGTTGAAGAAGGGGGTGTGACGGCCGCCCTCCTCCTTCGACAGGATGTAGGCCTGGCCCTCGAACTGGGTGTGCGGGGTGACCGAACCGGGCTTGATGACGCATTGGCCGCGTTCCACATCCTCGCGGCGGACACCGCGTAGCAGCAGGCCCACGTTCTCCCCCGCCTGGCCCTCGTCCAGGAGCTTCCGGAACATCTCGATGCCGGTGACCGTGGTCTTGGTGGTCTTCGGGCGGATGCCGACGATCTCGACCTCGGCATTGACCTTCAGGACGCCGCGCTCGATGCGGCCGGTGACGACGGTGCCGCGGCCGGTGATGGTGAAGACGTCCTCGATGGGCATGAGGAACGGTTTCTCCACCTCGCGGGCGGGGGTATCGATCCAGTCGTCCACGGCGGCCAGCAGTTCGGTGATCGTCGCGCCCCACTCCCCCGCCGGATCGGACAGCGCCTGGAAGGCGGAGACCCGGACGATGGGGCTGTTGTCGCCGTCGAACTCGTACTCGCTGAGCAGTTCGCTCACCTCGAGTTCGACCAGCTCCAGGATCTCCTCGTCCTCGACCATGTCGCACTTGTTCAGCGCCACCACGATTTTCGGCACGCCGACCTGCCGGGCCAGGATCACGTGCTCCTTGGTCTGCGGCATCGGGCCGTCGGTGGCGGCGACCACCAGGATCGCGCCGTCCATCTGGGCGGCGCCGGTGATCATGTTCTTGATGTAGTCGGCGTGCCCGGGGCAGTCGACGTGCGCGTAATGCCGGTTCTCCGTTTGGTATTCGACGTGTGCGATGGAGATGGTGATGCCGCGCTGGCGTTCCTCGGGGGCCTTGTCGATGGCCTCGAAGGGGGTGAAGGGGTTCAGGTCCGGATATCGGTCGTGCAGGACCCGGGTGATGGCCGCGGTGAGCGTGGTCTTGCCGTGGTCGATATGGCCGATGGTGCCGACATTGACATGCGGCTTCGTCCGCTGGAATCTCGCCTTCGCCACTGGAACCTCCTGCGCGCCCGTCGTTTCCAGGGTAGGGAGGATAGGGGCCGGAAGAGCTGAGAACCGGGCGAAACAGACGTCGAGGACTGTTGACGAAAACACGTCCCGAACAGAGGTTTTCCACGAATTCGCCGAGCGGTCAGCGGGCGCCGGGCTCACCGGCGGAAGTCGGCGGGGTGGCCTCGGTCGAGGTGGCCTGTTCCTTCGGGACGCACACCCACCGGCCGTCGGCGGTCAGACCCCACTGGGCGACGATGCGGCCGTCGGAGCAGTCGTCGCCGACATTGTGCTCGGGCTGGACGGAAGTCGACGGTATCGACGGCAGCGTGGTGACGGTGACCGGCGCCGGGGCCTGGCCGGTGTCGGAGCAACTTGTCAGCAGGCAGCCCGCGAACGCGGCTCCGACCAGGGCAACTGCCGATCCGGCCGTGCGCACCTTCATCCGTGACGCCATATGGTCACCCTTTCGTACCGAGACGATTCGGGGCAAACAGCGATCACAGAGCAATCTATCGTGCGGTCCGCGCCCAACCGGCTGCGGCCGGGGCGGCGCAGTAACGTGGGCAGCTATGACAGCTGTTGCAGATCGTTCGCTCGGGCCGGAACTCGCCCGCACCGAGGGCATCGGGGAGGCCGATGTCCTGGTCATCGGACTCACCTCGTCGGAGGACGGGCCGGTCATCGCGCCCGCCGACGCGTTCGAGGATGTGCTCGACGGTGACACCCGCGACGCCCTGCTGAGCGCGCTGCGGGCCGTCGGGGCCAAGGGTAAGGGCGAAGAGGTCACCAAGGTGCCCGCACCCGCCGGGCTGGGCGTGGACTTCGTGCTGGCGGTCGGGCTCGGGGCGGCGGACAAGCTCGACGCCGAGCAGGTGCGCAAGTCGGCCGGTGCGGCCGGACGGGCGCTGACCGGGGTCGCCACCGCGGTCACCACGCTGTCGGGCCTGGATCTGGGCGCCGCGGCCGAAGGGTTCTACCTGGGCGCGTACCAGTTCACCGCGTTCAAGTCCGCCAAGAGCGCACCCAAGCCCGAGGAGCAGCCGGTGCAGCGGGTCGAATTCCTGGTGCCCGCACCGGGATTCGGCGAGGAGGAGCTGTTCCGCGCGCAGGCCATCGCCGAAGCCGTCGCCACCGCACGTGATTTCGTCAACACCCCGCCGAGCGACCTGTTCCCGGCCGAATTCGCCAACCGCGCGGCCGAACTGGCCAAGGCGGCCGGTCTCCAGGTCGAGGTCCTCAACGAGACCGAGCTCGAATCCCAGGGCTACGGCGGCATTCTCGGCGTCGGCAAGGGCTCCTCGCGGCCGCCGCGCCTGATCCGCATCACCTACGCGGGCGGCGACCCCAAGGTGGCGCTGATCGGCAAGGGCATCACCTTCGACACCGGCGGCATCTCCATCAAGCCCGCGCAGTCCATGGAGAACATGACCTCCGACATGGGCGGCGCGGCGGCGGTCATCGCCACCACGCTGCTGGCGGCGCGACTGAGCCTGCCGCTCACCGTCATCGCCACCGTGCCCATGGCCGAGAACATGCCCTCGGCCACCGCGCAGCGGCCCGGTGACGTGCTCACCCAGTACGGCGGCACCACGGTCGAGGTCATCAACACCGACGCCGAGGGACGCCTCATCCTGGCCGACGCGCTGGTGCGCGCGGGCGAGGACGAGCCGGACTACGTCATCGACGTCGCCACCCTCACCGGTGCGCAGATGGTGGCGCTGGGCACCCGCACCCCGGGCGTCATGGGCACCGACGCCCTCCGCGACCGGGTGGCGCGCATCTCGCAGGCCGTCGGCGAGAACGCCTGGGCCATGCCGCTTCCCGCGGAACTGCGCGCCGACCTGAACTCCAAGATCGCGGATCTGCAGAACGTCGCGCCGCACCGCTGGGGCGGCATGCTGTCGGCGGGCCTGTTCCTCAAGGAATTCGTGTCCGAGAGCGTGCAGTGGGCGCACCTGGATGTCGCGGGCCCGGCCTACAACACCGGCGGACCGTTCGGCTACATCGGCAAGGGCGGCACCGGCGTTCCGGTCCGCACGCTGATCAGCACCCTCGAGGACATCGCCGCCGAGTAACCGCGACACGCGTCGTAACCGCGCGCAGTGTCCTGCGAGCCGAACGCCCGCCCCGCGTCAGCGGCGGCGGGCGTTCGCGTCAGCGC
>NZ_JBHWHH010000272.1:0-7005 GCF_042732555.1 Nocardia sp. NPDC059764 | reverse complement strand
GAGCCGCACCCGTGGGGGTGCGGCTCGAATCGTGTCGGGGGTCGGACCGGGTCAGCCCTTCTGGAGGCGGGCCTCGAAGACCGTCTCCAGCGCCTTCCACGCCTCCGACTCGGCCTGGAACGGCGGGTTCGGCGCCATCCGGGTCGGGTCCGGGTTCAGCAGGTAGGAGACGTACCAGCCCAGGGGAGTGGAGACCGCCAGCGCCGACTCGACCGTGTCGTCATCGGCGTAGTCGGCGGCGTCGGTGAACAATTCGACCGCCAGGTCTAGCTGATCGGTGTCCACGGACTTCGGGCCGGAGGCCAGGTCCTCGGACAGACCGGGCAGCACGTAGACGTTCTCGTCGTCGACCTCCACCTCGAGCGAACCGTCCACGGCGGCGGTCTGCACCTCGCCGTAGGTGCTCACCCGGGCCAGGTCGTGATCGTGGTCGTCGGCCAGGTAGCGGGCCAGCGCGCGCTCGGAACCGAAGACCGTGATCGAGCCGTCCTTGCCCAGGAAGATGGGCTCGTCGTCGACGTAGCAGCGCAGCGTGAAGAAGGTGCCGTCCGAGGAGATGATCTTCACCGGGTCGATGCCGACCTCGTGCCAGAAGGACAGCTCGCCCTCCTCGTCGTCCTCGTCCAGGTCGACTTCCTCGATCTCGTCGTCGCCCTCGGCCGCGTCCTCGGCGTCGACGATGTTCTCCTGCGCCGCAAGCAGTTCCGCCTCGGCCACCGCGACCGCGTCGGCGTCCACGTCGGGCACCGTCACCACCGAGTCGATGGCGTCGATGACAGCTTCCCAGTCCTTGGCGATGGCCGCGCCGATCTGGTCCCACAGCTCCTCGCCCTCACGCCCGAGGAAGGCGCTCACCCCGCCGGCCAGCGCGCCCAGCACCGGGTGCGAGCCGAAGAACTTGGTGACGGGATCGAGTTCGCACACGTCGCCGATATTGCGGACCATCTCGAGGGTCTCCTCGAGCTCGGAGACCACCTCCGGATCCGGGTCGTCGGCGGCCAGCTCGGGCACGCCGACCAGATCGAAGACGTACTGCTCCTCGGGCTCCAGTTCGGCCGCCGACAGACCGGCGATGATCTTCCACGCGGGATGATCCACCAGATCGTTGTCGGAGTTGGTGCGGATGAACGCGGCCAGCTCCGCGACGGAGTCGAAACCGTAGAGGTCTTCCTCGTGACCGAGGAATGCCTGCCACTCATCGTCACCGTCTCGCCAGCGGGGTGCCCAGAGGGTGACAAGATCGCCTTTGGTCAGGCCCAGCGCGATCGGGACGATGTCTCCAGAAGCCATGACCGGAAGCCTATCCAGTCGTCGCGTCAGGCACTATCCGGGTCGCCCCCAACATTTTTTGAAATCAGCGCGTCGTTCAGGCGGGTGATGATCCGGGCCCGCTGCGCGGTCGCCTCGGCGGCGGCCCGCCGCGCGGTCCACAGGATCAGCCGGGAGACCTCGGCCGGAGGCCGCGACGTCACCGACTCGGCCAGCCACAGGCCGGTCAGGGCGCCGTCGGCGTCCACCTCGGCGGTGACCGAACCGTCCTCGGCGGCGCAGCGGCCGCGGACTCCGCCCAGGTCGTGCAGGGTTGCCTCGAGGGCCTCCAGCTTGTCGTTGACGCGTTGGACCAGGGCGTCCATCTCGGCGCTCATCGGTTCCGCAACCAACTGGTCCGGCCGGTATCGGCGTCGTCGAGCCGATCCAGCTCGTCCACCGCGGCCTGGCGGGTGGGCAGGCCGAGCCGGTCCAGGACCGTGTCCGGCACGCCCGCCGCGGCCAGCTGTTCGCGCCGCCGCGACCGCGCCCCCAGCGCGGACCGCCGGGTCAATCGGAGGATCTCGTCGGCGAGAGCCTGTGCGCCATACCGGTATTCGCCGCGCTCGAACCGGATCTCGACCGGCATCCCCTGATCGGTGGCCGACACCGTCACCGTGCCCGCCCGATTGCCCGACGCCGCCACCGTCACCGGCGGCACCTGCGCCGATTCTCGCGGCCCGCTCATGCCGTCGGCCGGTAGAAACCGAGGAACCGCATGCCCGAATTCTCCGTTCGTATCGGTCCGATCCGGACGGGATCGCCCGCCTCCACCAACTGCCCGTTCCCGATCACCATCGCCACGTGCCCGTCCCACACCGCAAGATCACCGGGCATCAAGCCCCCTGGACCGATACTCGGATGCCCGAGCCCCTGCTCCTGCGCCAGCCGCGGCAGCGACACCCCCGCCTGCCCGTAGGCCCACTGCGTCAGACCACTGCAATCCACCCCGACCCCGGGCGTCACCCCACCCCACTCGTATGGCGTCCCCACCGCACTCAACGCCTTCCGAACCGCCTCCGCCGCCCGCTCGTTCGGCGCTTCCACCCGACTCCCGTCCGGCAACGTCACCCACACCCCACCCTTGTTCGGCGACCCGACCGGCGAATCATGACCGGGCCCCTTCGCCGTGAACACCGACGCGGTGGTGGTCCGCACCCTGTCACCCCTCGACCGCCCCGCCCCGAGCCGACCGTCGCCGCCCGCAGACCGCCCCGCGCCGAGCAGACCGCCTCCGATGGTCCGGATCGCGCCGCCCCCAGTTGATGTGTCGTGGCCCGCCGGAACCGTTGCCGCGTGGGGCCGAGGATCACCGCTCGCGTGGATCATTCCCGCCGGAACAGTGCCCGCGCCGTCCGGCAGTCCGCCCGCCGAATCCGGAAGTGGGCCCGCCGCACCGGGACCGGTCACGGCCGCGGGCGGAGCATCCTTCGCGTCGCCATCCCCGAGAGCGCCCGGCGCCACCACCGTCGGCGCCGGAATCGGCCCACTCAACTCCTCCATGGCAGCCGCCTCGGTCGCCAACTCCGCCCGCACCCGCTCGACCACCCGCATGGCCCGCCCGATGTGGTCGATCGCCGACGCGACCACGGCTGTAGCGCCACCCGGACTGTTCCCCTCCGAGCTGAGCGAAGCCAGCTCCGCCCGGAACGCCCGCAGAATCTCCGCCAATTCCCGCCGCCCCGTGGCGACCTCGGCATCCGTCCGGTCCAGAATCTCCGCCATCGCCCGCCCCCGCTCAGCAGCGGTGGCCGCGGTGGTCTGGGTCCGCAACGCCTTGTCCAACGCCGCGTCCCCAGCCCGCCCCCGCCACTCGTCATACATCCGATCCACGCTGCCCCGGCTCTCGGCATGCGCCGCATCGACAATCCGCGCGGTCTCCCGCAACACGTCGGCAGCGGTGCTGCGCCCGGACCCGAGACTCCGCAGCAGCTCGACTATCGGCTTCTCCAGCTCCGCCGCCGTCAGGTCATCGCTCATCGGCGAACCCCTGGACGAATTGCCCTGAACGGTCGCCGCTTTCGGGCGGTGGGGTGTCACCGTTGGTGGGTGGGATTGCCGCACAGGGGATCCGGATCGGGGAGGTCATGCGTCCAGCTCGGTGGCGGTGCGCAGGGCGGCGGCCCGGGTGTGGTCGTGGTCGGTGTAGGTGGTCGCGGCGGTTTCGGCGGCGGCGCTGGTTGAGGTGAAGAGAGTGGTGAGGTGGGCGAGGGTGGCGGTGTGGGTGGCGTGGGCGCGCGCGTAGGCGGTCAGCAGGTCGGCGCCGATCAGGCCGAGGGTGTCGGCGAGGGTTGTGGGGGCGGCGGTGGTGGCGTGGGTTGCGGCGGTGGTGAGGCGGGTGGCGAGGGCGGTGGTGGCGGTCGCGTAGGTGGTCAGGCCATCGGGGTGGATCGAGATGTGCATGGTGCCCCCTTCTCGCCCGGTCGGCGGGCGGAAATGTGGTGTACCGGGTTGGACGCGGGTGGGGGCTGATCGGTTCCGGGTGGGGAGAATTGCGGTGGAGGGATCTTCAGGACGGGTGCTGACTTATGGTTTTCCTATGCGCACACTCGTTGTGGACCATCCGCTGGCGGCCGCGTTGTTGACCACCATGCGAGACGCTCGGACGACCAATCCGACTTTCCGGGCGGCGCTTCGGGATTTGACGGGGATTCTGGTGTACGAGGCGATGCGGGACGCGCCGGTCGAGCGGTTTCCCATCGCCACGCCGGTGGCCGCGGCGGAGGGGACGCGGTTGAACGCGCCGCCGCTGTTGGTGCCGGTGCTCCGGGCCGGGCTGGGGATGGTGGAGACGGCGGAGAATCTGATTCCGGACGCGCGGATCGGGTTCGTGGGGCTGGCCCGGGACGAGGAGACGCATCAGCCGACGCCGTACATGGAGTCGCTGCCGGAGGACCTGTCCACCACGCCGGTGATGGTGCTGGATCCGATGCTGGCGACCGGCGGATCCATGGTGTACACCCTGGATCTGCTGGCCACCCGCAACGCTCGCGACATCACCGTGGTGTCCGTGGTGGCCGCGCCGGAAGGCATTGAGGCGCTGGAGAAGTCGGGGCACGCCGTGCTGCTGGTCACCGCCTCGGTGGACCGCGGCCTCAACTCCGACGCCTACATCGTGCCGGGTCTCGGCGATGCGGGGGACCGCCAGTTCGGGCCGCGCTGAACCACCCCCGGGCCGTCGCTCCGGAAGTGGCAGCGGCTCAGAGCTGCTGGAAGTACTTGCGGAGCTCGGCGATCCGCTGCGCGGCGACGGCCTTCGCGTCGTCGAGCGCGTCGGGCCCGGAGACGGGTTCGAACGCTTCCAAGTAGCACTTGAGCTTGGGTTCTGTGCCGGACGGGCGCACCACCACACGGAACGAGTCGGCCTCGAAAACCAGTGCGTCGGTGCGCATCCGGCCCCGCAGTTGCGCCATATCGGTGCAGGTCACGGGTTTCCCGGCGATCTCGCTCGGGGGAGTCTCGCGCAGCCGGGCGACGACCGCCGCCGCGGCCGCCGCGTCCGCCAGGCGCAGCGACACCTGATCTCCCGCGTGCACGCCGAATTCGACCGCGTACTCGTCGAGGACGTCGAGCACGGTGCGGCCCTGCGCCTTCAGCTGGGCGACCAGATCGGCGGCGACCACCGCGGCCGAGATGCCGTCCTTGTCGCGCACCGCGGACGGATCCACGCAGAGCCCGATCGCCTCCTCGTACGCGTAGACCAGCCCCTCGCCCGCGCGGGCCAGCCACTTGAACCCGGTCAGCGTCTCGGCATACCGCGCCCCGCGAGCGGCGGCGATCTTGCTCAGCAGCCGCGAGGACACGATCGTGGTGGCGACCAGGGCATCCGGGGCGGCGGTCCGCAGCACGAAATCACCCAGGAGGACACCGGTTTCGTCGCCGCGCAGCATCCGCCAGCCATCCGGCCCGCGCACGCCGAGCGCACACCGATCCGCATCCGGGTCCAACGCGATGGCGAGGTCCGCGTCGAGCCGCTCGCCCAGGTCGAGCAGCAGATCCGCCGCCCCCGGCTCCTCGGGATTCGGGAACGCCACGGTCGGGAAGTCCGGGTCCGGGGCGAACTGTTCCGCCACTACCAGTACTTCGTCGAACCCGGCGCCGCGCAGCGCGGCGACGCTCAGTTCGCCGCCCACACCGTGCATGGGGGTCAACACGATGCGGATATCGCTGCGCTGCCGGACATCTCGCGCGGTCGCGGCGGGATCGTCGGCGGTCGCCTCGATGTCCTCGATGCTGAGTGGTGCGTCGCCGCCGATGAGGCGCGGCAACCGGGTGACCCGGGTCAGATACCGGCGGACGAGCTCCTCGCCCATCGCGTCCGGCGGGGTGCCCGCGGGCAGTGCGAGCAGGGCGGGGTCCGGGGCGGTCGGATCGGGGTCGGTCCGGGGGACGCGGCCGTCGACCGCGTCGATGCAGCGCTCGATCTCGCTGTCGGCGGGCGGCACGATTTGCGAGCCGCCGTCGAGGTAGACCTTGTAGCCGTTGTCGGTGGCAGGATTGTGGGACGCGGTGATCTGCACTCCCGCAACGGCTTTCAGCTCCCGCACCGAGAAAGCGACCACCGGGGTCGGCACCGGGTGGGGGAGCGCCAGCACCGAGAATCCGGCCGCGGCGAAGACTTCCGCGGCCGCGGTGGCGAATTCGTCCGACCCGTGGCGGGCGTCGCGGCCCACGATGACGATCCCGCCGCCGAGGCAGCGGTCGCGCAGCCAGGCGGCGATACCAGCCGACGCCCGCGCGACGGTGTCGATGTTCATGCCGTCCGGGCCGTCCTGGAGCGGACCGCGCAGCCCGGCGGTTCCGAAACGCAGCATGCCCGCGCGCCTAGAGGCGTTCCAGCACGCCGCGCAGCAGCTTGCCCAATCTCGGTGCGGCGGCGTGGCCTTCGGCCAGGACTTCGGTGTGTGAGAGGTGCTGTCCGGTGACGCCGGCCGCCAGGTTGGTGACCAGCGAGATGCCGAGCACCTTGGCCCCGCCCTCGCGGCAGGCGATGGCCTCGAGCACGGTGGACATGCCGACCAGATCGGCGCCGATGGTGCGCAGCATCCGGATCTCGGCGGGGGTCTCGTACTGCGGTCCGGTCAGGCCCGCGTACACGCCCTCGGTGAGGCTGGGGTCGATTTCCTTTGCCAGCGTGCGCAATTCGGGATCCCAGGCGTCGACCAGGTCCACGAAGTTCGCGCCCTCGATGGGGGTGCGGCCGGTCAGGTTGATGTGGTCGCTGATGAGCACCGGCTCGCCGACCGACAGTCCGTCGCGAATCCCGCCCGCGGCATTGGTGAGCAGCACGGTCTGCGCGCCCGCGGCCAGCGCGGTGCGCACGTTGTGCACGACCTGGCCGGGCGTGTGGCCCTCGTAGAGATGCTGGCGGCCCATGAGCAGCAGCACCGGCGAGTCGCCGACGTACACCGAATGGATGGTGCCCTGATGGCCTTGCGCCGTGGGCGATCCGAACCCTGGCACCTCGGCCATGGGGATGGATGTGGATGGTTCGCCGATCTCGGCGGCAGCCTCCTGCCAGCCCGATCCCAGCACCACGGCGACGCGATGCTGCTGCACTCCCGTACGTTCGGCAATGGCTGTGGCGGCTAGTTCGGAAACCCCGCCCATGGCCTTCTCGGCTAGCATGTCGCCGAGTCTAATTGCCTCCGCTTCGCTACGGCTGTTCGCGGCCCTCGTAACCCCGGTCTTCCCTCC
>NZ_JBHWHH010000271.1:0-7035 GCF_042732555.1 Nocardia sp. NPDC059764 | reverse complement strand
GGCGCCACGGCGTGTCGTGAAGATCTTCAGTTGGTCGATCGTGGTCCGCTACCGTGCCGGTCCGAAAGCCGTCGGCCGCACGGTAGCCCGGTCAACTGTCCTGTTCGAACCTCTTGCGGAACCGGTCCTCCATCCGCGCGGAGAACCCGCCCTGCTTGCGGGGCTTGCCGCGGCCGGCGCCGGGAGCGCCGCCCTGGCTGGGATGGGCGTCCGAGGTCCGACCGGCCGGACCACCCATGCGGGGGCCACCGATCAGCAACAGCACACCCGCGCCGAACATGACGATGAAGCCGACGAGACTGATGATCGGGAAGCCGCCCGGCTTGAACGGCGCGGCGATGCCGGCCACCAAGAGAAACAGGCCGAGGACGAACAAGGCCGCCGCCTGGAGTCTGCGCCGACCGGTGGCAGAACGTAACCGTCCACCCCGAACAGTCGAGGCGAACTTCGGATCCTCAGCATAGAGCGCGCTCTCGATCTGTTCGAGCATGCGCTGCTCGTGCTCGGAGAGTGGCACGGTACCTCCCCCGGCACTAGGTGGTGGCTGTCGCCTCCGGGTAGACGACGGGTAGCCGACCTTGGCGGCTATCTGCCACCAATAATACGAGTTCGATCAGAACCGGACCACCTACTCGCCGATACTCACGCCAGCATTCCGTTCACCCACCCTGAACTGGGCCGCAGCCGCGACGCGGCGGCCAGCAGATCCGCCACGTCGTGCAGGAATGCGCCTACCCGCGAAGCGAACTCGTCGGCGCGGTGGTCGTCGATGGGCCGGGACAGGCCCGCTTCGAGCGCCGCGCGGGTCTCGGACTGGCCGGTGAAATAGTCCGTCCACATGACGAATTCCGGTGCCGCGCGCTGCATCAGGACCCAGGCGTTGCGCGAGCGCGCCCGGGGCGCCCCGTCGGCCCCTGTCAGTGCCAGCACCGCGCCCGCCCCGCGTAGCGCGGCCAGGTAGGCGATGCGGAAACGCTCCGCCGGATCGCGTTCTCCCCGTGCCTCCGACAGCAGCCCGTCAGCCTTGCGCAGCAGGTCGCCGGCGCGGCCCGGGTGGCCCGGACGTTCAGTTTTCCCGGTCATTTCGCGTACCTCCCCACTCGCACACCCGAATCACATCTATAAGGACAACGCGTCCCGATCAGGCATTTCACCCGATTCGATGATCGAACAGGCATTCGAAGGTTTCTGTTGGGTTTGAATATAGAGAGACCCACCGACAAGTTGAGGCGCCCACCGTGGCGCTACTGTCGATCCATCCGTCCGCGCCAACGAGAGTTGCGTCCAGCCGATGACCGCAGTCACCCCCAAACCGACGCCGGCACCCGTCGTGGTCGATCTGTCGGCCGCGACCCTGCGGCACCGGCTGCACGACGCCCTGGCGGTCTACGTCGCGGCGATGGACTATCCGCGCGGCACCGAACATCAGCGCGCGCCCATGTGGACCGAGCACACCACCCGCCCCGGTTGGAAGGCCGTGGCCGCGGTGCTGCCCGACGACGACGGACGACTGGACCTGCGCACCGCGCCCATCGTGGCCATCGCGTACGGCTATCACGGCGCGCCGCACCAGTGGTGGCATCAGCAGGTGTACAGCGGTATGCGGCGTACCGGCTGGCCCGAATCCGGCGCGCGGGAACTGCTTTCGGACTACTTCGAGCTCACCGAACTGCACGTGCACCCCGCCGCGCAGGGCCGCGGGCTCGGCGAGATCCTGCTCACCCGGCTGCTGCAGAACCGGCCCGAGCGCACCGTGCTGCTGTCCACCCCCGAAGTGGACCGCGAGGCCAACCGGGCCTGGCGGCTCTACCGGCGCCAGGGGTTCGGGGATGTGGTGCGGCACTTCATCTTCTCCGGCGACACCCGGCGGTTCGCGGTGCTCGGGCGGCGGCTGCCCCTGTGAGCAGGCGCGACAACGGTTCCCGCACAGTCGTAGTCGTCGGATCGGGGCACAACGCGCTGGTCGCGGCCTGCTACCTGGCCAAGGCCGGGCATCGGGTCGAGGTGCTCGAACGCGACACCGTGCTCGGCGGGGCCGTCTCCACCGTCGAACGGTTCCCCGGGCATCTGGTCGACCGGGGGTCCTCGGCGCACATCATGATCCGGCACACCGGGATCATCGAGGAGCTGGAGCTGGCCCGGTTCGGGCTGCGCTACATCGACTGCGACCCCTGGGCTTTCGCGCCCGCGCCCGCCGGGAGCGGGCTGGCGCCCATCGTGTTCCACCGGGACCTGGACCGGACCTGCGCGTCCATCGCCGCCGCCTGCGGGCAGCGTGACGCCGACGCGTACCGGCGGTTCGCGACCGTGTGGGGTCCGCGCAGCGCGCGGGTGATGCGGGCGTTCTCGGGCACCCCGACAGGCGGGCATCTGCTGAAGTCGTTCTGGGGCATGGATCCCCGCGAGGCGGCCGGGGCCACCGGGCGCGCCAGCGGCGGGGCCCTGTCCCGGGAGATGATGCAGACCGGAGACGCGCTGCTGGACAGCCTGTTCGACAGCGAACGGCTGAAGGCGGCGCTGGCGTGGTTCGGCGCGCAGTCCGGGCCGCCCATGTCCGAACCCGGGTCCGCGCCCATGGTGGGGTTCGCGGCGCTCATGCACACCTTGCCGCCCGGGCGCGCGGTCGGCGGCAGCGGCGCGCTGAGCGCGGCGCTGGTGGCCCGGCTGGAGTCCGACGGCGGCGTCGTCTCCCCCGGCGACGCGGTGACCGCTCTGACCCGCCGGGGCGACCGGTGGGAGGTGCGCACCGCGAGCGGGCGAAACCTGTCCGCGGACACCGTGATCGCGGGCAGCCACATCCTCACCACCCTGAACCTGCTGGAGCAGGGCGGATTCGACACCGCGACGATCGCCGACTGGCGACGCCGCATCCGTGTGGGGCCCGGGATCGGCATGGTGGTGCGCGCCGCGATCAGCGAACTCCCCCACTATCCCGGGGCCGAGACCGCCGAATCCGCGCACGGGCTGCAACTCCTCGTCACCGACCGCCGCGAGCTGCGTCGCGCCCACGGTGCGGCCCTGGCGGGCGATCTGCCGCCGCGCCCGGTCGTGCTGGCCATGACTTTCAGCGCCCTGGACCCGACCATCGCCCCCGCGGGCGAACACCAGGTCACCCTGTGGTCGCAGTGGCATCCCTACGATCTCGCCGACGGCAGCGACTGGTCCGCGCACGCCGAGACCGAGGCCGACCGCATCATCGCCGAAGTCGACGCCCTCGCACCGGGATTCGCCGCCTCGATCACCCAGCGCCACATCCAGACCCCCGCCGACCTGGAACGCGAGATGGGCCTGCTCGGCGGCAATGTCATGCACGTCGAGATGTCCATCGACCAGATGTTCATGTGGCGCCCCCTGCCCGAACTCGCCAACCAGCGCGTGCCCGGCGCCCCCGGCCTCTACCTCACCGGCGCCTCCACCCACCCGGGCGGCGGCGTCTCCGGCGCCAGCGGCCGCAGCGCCGCCCGCCTCGTGGACCGAGACCTGCGCCCCCGCCGCCTCTTCCCGCCCCGCCGATGACCGACCCCGCCCTATCGGGCCCCGCCACGAAACCCACTGCGGGTCCGCCCACACCACCTCGCCGGAGCGAACCGCCGTCGCGCTCCCCGCGGATCCGCGGCGCGACCGCCTTCCGCGAGGGAGAACGGCGCGAAGCCGGACTGCCCACAGTGATGGCGACGGCGCCTGGTCTGCTGCGCGACGTGTGGCAGGCCGTCGGATGACCGTGACCCGGTGGCCGGGGATCTGGACCGAGCGGCGGGCGGTGGCGATCTCGGCGGTGCCCGCGGTGTTGTCGGTGCTGGTGCAGATCTCGTATCCGCTGGCGCAGGGGGTCGGGCGGGATCGGGTGACGGTGGCGGTCGTATTGCTCTCGGCCGGGGCGGCTTTGACGCATGCGGCGGTGACGCGCGGGGTGCGGTGGGCGGCCGGGGTGCTGGTGATCGTGTCCGGGGTCGGGTTGGTGGCCGAGGTGGTGGGGACGGCTAGCGGGATTCCGTTCGGCGGTTACGACTATGCGAGCGGGCGGTTGGGGCCCGAGGTGCTGGGGGTGCCGGTGGTGGTGCCGCTGGCGTGGACGGGCGGGTTGTATCCGGTGTGGGTGGTGGCCGGGCTGCTGGCGAAGGGGGCGGCCGGGCGGGTTTCGCTGACCGCGGCGGGGGCGGTCGGGTGGGATCTGTTCCTGGATCCGCAGATGGTGGCCGATGGGCAGTGGACGTGGCGGTCGCCGATTCCCGGGCTGCCGGGGCTGGGTGAGATTCCGGTCAGCAACTATGCCGGCTGGTTCGCGGTGGCGGCGGTGATGGCGGGGCTGCTGGAGTGGTGGGATCGGACGGCCGCGGGTTCGGGTGCGGCGCGGGCGGTTCCGGTGGCGGTGTTCGGGTGGACGTGGCTGGGGTCGACGCTGGCGCACGCGGTGTTCCTGGGACTGCCGGTGTCGGCGGTGTACGGGTTCTGCGGGCTCGGGGTGCTGGGGATTCCGCTGGTTCGGGGGCTGAGGGCCCGTCGAATCACGCTGTGGCCCGGGACCCATGGCACGATGTGAGCCGTGCAGCCGAGTCCGAACATGTCGACAGCAGAGGGAACACTCGAATCCGCCCCACCCCGGCGACGATCGCGGCGATGGGTACGGACCGTGGCCGTGGTCCTGTTCGCGGGGCTGGCGGTCCTGTTGACCGGATGCCTCCGGGTGCAGGTGTCGATGGGCGTGTCCTCCAACGACCGGGTGTCCGGGCGCATCGTCGCCGCGGCCGTGCCGCAGCACGAGAAGGACAAGGGCCCGCAGCTCGCGGCCCCCGACGGCCTGTCCGGCAAGGTGCGGGTGGACTCCTACGCGCAGGACGGCTATGTCGGCAGCCAGGTGTACTTCGACGATCTCACCTTCGGTGAGGTGCAGCAGCTCGGCGGCCTGTCCGACCAAACCTCCGGCATGTTCAATCTGGTCTTCGCCCGCTCCGGCGACCTGGTCACCCTGACCGGCCGGGTGGACCTGAAGTCGCTGCCGCCGCAGGGCTCCGACGTGCAGCTGACCGTCGCCTTCCCGGCGCGCGTCGCCACCACCAACGGCACCCGCGAGGGCGATTCGGTGGTCACCTGGAAGCTGCCGCCCGGCGATGTCAGCACGCTGCGCGCCGAAGTCGGCTACGCGGACCCGAATACGCGGTCCTTCGCCGGATGGGCGGGCATCGTCGGCGGCATCACCCTCGCGGTGGCGGCGGTGGTCGCGGTGCTGGCGTACATGACCCGCAACCCCGATCCGCCGGCCTACGTGCGCGCCGCGCGCTGGCTGCGCCCGGACCGCACCAATACGCGTTAGCACCGAGCCCATGTCTCTTGCCCCGAAGGCGGTGGCGGCCGCGAGCGCCGTCGCCGCCTTCGGCGCATCGGTGGCTCTCGCCAATCGCCTCACCGTCCCCCGGCTGCGGCGCGGCGGGCCCACCGTCATCGAACCGGTCACCGTCTGCATTCCGGCCCGCGACGAGGCCGACCGGCTGCCCGAGCTCATCGCGGATCTGCGCGCCCAGCCCGATCTGCCGCGCCTGCGGGTCCTCGTCCTCGACGACGGCTCGACCGACGGCACCTTCGAGGCGGCGCGCGCGGCCATCCGCGGCGACCACCGATTCCTGCTCTCCCGCAATGACACCGATCCGGCGCCCGGCTGGACCGGCAAGACCGCGGCCTGCGCCCGGCTGGCCGAACTCGCCGACACCGCCGACGGCGTGCTGGTCTTCCTCGACGCCGACGTGCGGCTCGCGCCCGGCGCGCTGTCGGCCGCGATCCGTGAACTGCGGTCGGCCCGAACCGATCTGCTCTGCCCGTGGCCCCGCCAGCTCGCGGTCTCCCCCGCCGAACGCCTCGTCCAGCCGCTGCTGTGCTGGTCCTGGGCCTCGACTCTGCCGGTCGCGCTGGCGAATCGGACCCGGCGGCCGTCGATGGCCGTGGCGTGCGGGCAGTTCCTGGTCTTCGACGCCGCCGCCTACCGGGCCGTCGGCGGGCACGCCGCGGTCGCGGACAGCGTCACCGAGGATCTGGCCATCGCCCGCGAGCTGCGGCGCGCGGGGCGGTCCACCGCACTGGTCGCGGCCGGGCCGCTGGCCGAGACCCGCATGTACCGGGACGCGGCCGAGGTGAGCGAGGGCTACACCCGCTGGCTGTGGTCGGCCTACGGCGGGCCCGCGGGCAGTCTCGCGATCGGTTCGATTGCGGCACTGGCCTTCTGGGTTCCGCCCGTCGCGGCGGTGTGCGGGCGCGGACGGATCCGCCGGATGGGTCTACTCGGCTGTACCGCCGCCGTCACCGCCCGCCTGCTGGCCCGCTCCACCGAGAACGGCGGGCCGGTCGACGCCACGGATGCCGTTGCGGCACTGGCACACCCGTTCTCGGTCGCCGCCTACCTGGCCCTGTCGGCCCGGTCCCAC
The DNA here is from genome assembly GCF_042732555.1 of Nocardia sp. NPDC059764. NCBI lineage: Bacteria > Bacillati > Actinomycetota > Actinomycetes > Mycobacteriales > Nocardiaceae > Nocardia > Nocardia sp. NPDC059764. The sequence continues at coordinate 622 of NZ_JBHWHH010000271.1, read as the reverse complement.
CGCGCGCACCGCACTCGCGCGCTGCGCTGGAAGGGCCGGACCGTCGGCTGAGTCCCGATCAGGGAACCGGCGTCATCCCGATGGTCGGCAGGAAGAAGCAGGTGGTGTCGCCATTGCGGACCGTGCCGAACATGGCGGCCAGCACCGTGCCCGATCCCGTGTTCACCGGCACCGCGCGGACGCCGCCGACGGGCAGGGCCGCGGTGAAGTAGTCGTGCACGGCCTGTTCGACCATGGGCCGCAACTCGTTCGGGACCTGCGGCGGGATCATCGCATTGAGCACCTGGTTCAGCGGGCCCATCGGCACCAGGCCGCCGCGGCCGGTGGTGGTGTTGAACCAGGCGACCTGCATGCCGGAGGTGTCCGCGCCGTCGGGGGCGATGCCGTAGGGCACGAAGGCGAACATGGCCTGGCCCGCCTTGACGGCCGAAAGATCCAGGCCGGGAATGGAGATCGCGTAGTGCGGCCACGGGCCCGGGATGCTGCCCGCCATGGCGGGGGCCAGGCCCAGGGTGGTGCCGCCGAGACAGAACGGCGCGGCGGTCGGGTACAGGAAGGGCTTGATGCCCAAGGTCTGGAGTCCTTCGACGGCCTGACCGTAGGCCGACAGCCAGTCCGTCGG
>NZ_JBHWHH010000270.1:0-7067 GCF_042732555.1 Nocardia sp. NPDC059764 | reverse complement strand
ATTGCTTTCGACGCGACATGATGAACACGCCGACCACCAGCGCCCAGGCGGGCAGGATCCACGCGATGTGGATCGAGGTGGTGACCGCGATCAGCATGAAAACCGCTGCCGCCGTGGACAACAGCGTCAGCCAGCGCGGGAACGCGCCGGTGATGCGGGCGAGATTGGCCAGCGAGAGCATCAGGACCGCCCCGAGCCGGGGCGCGATGACGGTCACCAGGATCATGCCCAGGCCGTGACTGACCGGGTACGCGTCCGCCGCCGCGTCCGGACTCACCTGGTCGGCCAGGGTGGCCGGTACCGCGAAGGCGCTGATCGAGGTGAGCAGGGTGGCGATCAGCAGCAGCCCGCTCCCGAGGAACACGGTGGCGAACAGCTGATCCTCACCGGCGCCGAGGCGACGGCGGATGGTGCCGATGAACCACAGCAGCGCCACCGAGGCCACCAGCATGATCAGCACGACCACCGTCATCCGGGTGCGATTGCCGGACTGCGAGAACCACTGCTGCACGACCGCGTGATCGGCGCCCCAGCCGGGCATCTCACGCAGCATCTCGATCGCGATCGCGGCGAGCACCGCGAACACGATGCCGGTCAGGCCCATGGTCTCGATCGAGGCCAGGCGGCCCGGCGGCTGCTCGGCCCGTGCTATCGGATCGGTGCTCATCACGGCGTGACGATCGCGAAGTTGGGATCGGCCTTGTCCATCAGGCTGCCGAGCCGCTGCCACACCCCGGTGTCCCCCTTGGTCTGCAGGCCGTCGAACTTGCCGGTGGCCATCAGTTGCAGCAGACCGAGTTTGGTGAGCGTGACGTCGAGGTCGGCGTCACGCTTGCGGGTGGCCGGGTGATGGATGAGCGCGCCATTGCTCAGTTCCATGCGATAGTCCTCGCCGCTGTCGGTGAAATGCCAAGCGATGCTGAACTTGTCGGCCCAGGCCTTGGATCCGACGATGTTCAGTGACAGGATGTCGAACAGCTGGGTGACGCTCATGGCGAGGGCCACGGCCTGGCTGGCGGTGAGCGCGGTCGCGGTGATGCCCTGGCGGAGTTCCTGTGCGCCGGTGAGGAAACAGTTGCGCCAGGTGGCGTTCTCGGAGCCGAAGCCGAGCCGGTCGAACACCGCCGCCAGGGCTTCCTTGGCCCCGGCGTGGGACGGGTCGGCGAAGACCGCGTGGCTGCCCAACTCGGCCGCGAAGCGCAGGTCGCCCGCGTCCGCGAACTCCTTCACCTTGGCCACGGTCGCGTCCACGCCGCCGAGCAACTTCACGTAGCGGGTGGCCTGCTCGGTCGGCGGCAGCAGCCACAGGTGCGCCGGATTGGCGTCGTACCAGCCGACATAGCGCTGGTAGATGCCCTTCACATCATGGCTGATGGAGCCGTAGTAGCCGCGATTGTTCCACTGCGCGGCCAACTCCGGCGCGAGCGGGAAGTCCTCGGCGATCTCGGTGCCCAGTTCGCCCTGGTTCATCCGGCGCACGGTCTGGTCGTGCATGTAGGCGTAGGTGTCGCGCTGCTGGGTGAGGAACTCCTCGATATTGTCCCGGCCCCAGGTCGGCCAGTGGTGCGAGGCGAACACGACGTCGGCGCGGTCGATGAACATCTCGATCGCCTCGGCGATGTAGCGCGACCACATGCGGGCGTCGCGGACCTGCGCACCGCGCAGGGTGAGGATGTTGTGCAGGGTGTGACAGGCGTTCTCGGCCATGCACAGCGCGTTGCGGTCGGGGAGCAGGAAGTTCATCTCGGCCGGGGCCTCGGTGCCGGGCGTCATCTGGAAGATGAACCGCACGCCGTCGATCTCCTCCTCCTGCCCGGTCGCGGTGATGTCGAGAGTCGGTGCCAGCAGGCCGAATTCGCCGGCCGAGGCGACCGGCCCCAGGCCCATGCCGACCATGCCCTTCGGATTGCGCGGCAGCGTCGCGCCCGCGTAGTACATGCCGCGGCGCAGCATGGCGGTGCCCGCGTACACGTTCTCCGAGATGGCGTGTTCCATGAAGTGCTCGGGCGCGATGATCGGCACCGTGGTGTTCTCGTCGACCACGCCCAGCACGCCGCCGAAGTGGTCCGCGTGCGGGTGGGTGTAGATCACCGCGGTGACCGCGCGGTCGCCGCGGCTCTCCCGGTACAGCTTCAGCGCGGCTTCCGCGGTCTCGGCGCTGACCAGCGGGTCGACCACGATCACGCCGTTGTCGGACTCGATCAGCGTCATGTTCGAGATGTCCAGGCCGCGAACCTGATAGATGCCTTTGCACACCTCGTACAGACCGTGGATCGCGGTCAGCTGGGACTGCCGCCACAGGCTCGGGAGCACCGTGTCGGCGCCCTCGGCCTTCAGGAAGTCGAAGGAGTCGGCGTCGTAGGCCACGGCGCCGTTCTTGCCGGGGACCAGGCCGGGCTCGAGCCGGGAGATGAATCCCCGATTGGCATTGTCGAAATCGGTGCGATCGACGGGTGCTGCTGTCATCGTGCTGTCACCTCACTGTTGGGTTTTCCGACTGTCGATCCAGGTGGTTCCGAGGTCGACGGCCTTGGCGACCGGCCCGAAGATCTCGGGCTCGGACCCGACGATGCCGTCGACGCCGAGCTCATCGGTGAGCCCGGTGTGTTTCAGGACCTGTGCCAGTTCCGGTTGCACGTCCGCGAGCACGAGTCGCCCACCGGCGCTGTGCAATTCGCGGTTGTAACGTTCGAGGAGAACAGGCCGCCGCCCAGATTGGCGATGCCCTGGGCGGTGAAGTCGGCGTTGACGCTCGAGCGGCTGCCGTCCGGGTTGGGCATGGACGGTGCGACACTGGCGGCCTGGGCCAGCGCGACCAGCGCCACCGACAGCGCGCCGGCGGTCAAGTGCGGCACGGCGTCCCAGTTCGGAAGCGACAGCCCGGGCAGCGCGCCGGGGATGCTCGCGATAAGTCTTTAGCTGTTGGTTTGCCGATGCGTTGCCGGATACGTGCCGCGCTTGCGCCCACGCGTATGTCTCCTCGCTGCCCGATCAGCCGTCGACAAGCTTGAACCCAGATCAAGTAGAACGCGGCGCGCCGCGTCCGGAAACAGCCTTGCATAGATCGGGCGAACTTCCGGCAAATTGAGACCGGTCTGTTGCTCAGATTGACCCCTGGACGAATCCGGACCTACGTCTCAGGATGAGACCTGATCTTCACCGGTGAGGAGTGGCATGGTGGCCGAGCAGCGCGTGGACTGGCTGACGGGTGGGGTGCGGCGATCGGTCGCCTCGGATCGGATCGTCGCGATCGCCTCGGAACTGTTCCAGACGCGGGGCTTCGACCGGGTGGGCATGGACGATGTCGCGGGGGCCGTCGGCTGTTCGCGGGCAACGCTCTATCGGCACTTCCCCGGCAAGGCCGCACTGTTCGACGCGGTCATGGCCAAGTCGGCGGTGGGGGTCGCCGAGCGGGTGGCCGCGACCGTGCGTCGCTACGAGGGTTCGCGCCGGATCGTCGAGGCGATCCTGGCCTCGGTGGCGGCGGTGCGCTCGGATCCGGTGCTGGCCAAGGGATTCGCCGGCACCCGGGCCGGCGGCAGTGACGGCGCGTTCGCCAGCTCGCCGGAACTCGGGCGGATCGCGACCCTGCTCACCGGCGTGGCGCCGGATGACGAAGCGGTGCAATGGATCGTGCGCATCGTGCTCTCACTGCTGACCTGGCCGCTGGCCGATGCCGCGAGCGAGCGGCGGATGGTGGAGCGCTTCATTCGCTGAAACCGGGCCCGGACGGGCCCTTGCCTACTGTCTGGGACAGTCCTACACTTGGTTGATCGAACACGCGGTACTAGGTACTTCGTGTCGCACCAAGGATGGTCCAGATGGCGAATACCCTTCCGGCGCAGACCTATCCCCGGGCCCGCCGTATCAGATTCCGATTCGATCGCGCTTCCAGCGACAAGTACTTCGTCGAGAACGACATGGTCTACAGCCATTTCGTGGCCGGCATGTCCGGCGGCTTCCCGGCGGGGGAGAAGTCCTTCATCCGCTCGGTCCGCCGGGTGGCCGACCGGGTCACCGATCCGGTGCTGAAGAAGCGGGTGACCGGCTTCGTCGGACAGGAGGCCATGCACGGGCTCGAGCACCGCAAACTCAACGAAAAGCTGGTCGAGCTGGGCTATCCCATCGCCTGGCCGGACTCGCCGCGAGCCGTCGAGCGCATGCGGTGGATCGAGGAGCTGCGCCCCGGCTTCCACCCCGACGACATCGACACCTCCGCCCTGCTGTCCCGGTGGCAGTCAGAGCTTTTCGGCGACGACGGCCAGCTCGTCGACCACCTGAAGTAGTCACAACTCCATTGCCAGAAAGGACCGGCCAATGACGATCGGTCGGCAGGACTCCACGTCCCTCATGCCCTACCCGAAGGTGCGGCGCATGCGTTTCCGGTTCGGCGACCCCGAGCCGATGGCGCACCAATTCGTCCGGGGCGATATCCCTTTGACACATCTGATCGCTGTGCTCTCCGGCGCGTTCCCGCCGGGCGAGGAATCGTTCATCCGCTCGGTGCGCAAATTCTCCGGGCAGGTCACCGATCCGGTGCTCAGGAAACGGGTGGCCGGATTCATCGGGCAGGAAGCGGTGCACGGGCAGCAGCATCGGCGGTTGAACGAGCAGCTGATCGAGAACGGCTTCCCGATCGTCCGGCTGTTCACCTTCACGCCGGGCGCGCTGCGCGAACACGGGGTGATGGCGATCGAGAACGCGGTGCCGCCGGAGGTGCATCTGGCGTTCACGGCCGCGGCCGAGCACTACACGGCCACACTGGCCAAACGGATTCTCAGCAGCCAGGAGATCCAGGACATTCCGGGGGATCCGGAGGTGTGGCATCTGCTGAACTGGCACGCCTTCGAGGAACTCGAGCACAAGTCCGTGGCGTTCGACGTCTTCCGGGCCACCGGCGGGACCGAGGTCGTGCGGATCGGGGTGATGGCGGGGATGTACGTGTTCACCATCCCGGTGGTGTCGCTCGGCGTGCTCGCCTCGATCCTCAGCGATCCGCGCAGCTGGCGGCCGTGGCAGGTGGCGCGGCAGACGGTGCGGCTGGCGCGCGGGCCCATCGTGAAGGGCCTGTTGAAGGAGATGCGGCCCTATATGCGGCCGGGCTTCCATCCCGACGATATCGACACCGACGCGCTGCTCGCGCAATGGCAGCGAGAGCTTTTCGGCGCGGACGGCGAACTGTCCGACCGTATCGGCTGAGCCGGAGGAGACCGACATGGCAACACAGCGCGGTGGCACGGGTGCGCCGTCCGCCGTCCGGCCCGACCACGAGGTCATCGTGGTCGGCGCCGGATTCGGGGGCATCGGCAGCGGGATCGCACTGCAACGGAGGGGAATCCACGATTTCGTGATCGTGGATAAATGGGATCGGGTCGGTGGCACCTGGCACGCCAATACCTATCCCGGTGTGGCGGTGGACATTCCGTCGTTCATCTACAGCTTCTCCTACGAGCAGCGCGGGGACTGGTCGCGGATCTTCGCGCCCGGCACCGAACTGCGGGACTACGCCGAGGGCATGGTCGACAAGTATGGGCTGCGGGAGAAACTGCGGCTGAACACCACCATCATGGCGGCCGACTTCGACGACCGGAACAGCCTGTGGCGCTTGCGCACCGACGGCGGGGAGCAGCTCACCGCGCGGTGCATCGTGCTGGCCATCGGCGGGCTGGAACGGCCCAAGATGCCCGACATTCCCGGACTCGACGACTTCGGCGGGACGCTGGTGCACACGGCGCTGTGGGATCACGATGTCTCCCTGGCCGGGAAGCGGGTGGCGGTCATCGGCACCGGAGCCACCGCGCTGCAACTGATTCCGGCGATCGTGGACGAGACCGAGCATCTGACCGTGTTCCAGCGGACGCCCATCTGGGTGTTCCCGAAGAACGACGCCGAGGTCGGGCCGCTCGGGCGGATGGTGTTGGGCAATACCCGGATTCGCACCGCCTTGCGCCTGGCCGGAAATCTCGGCACCGAGGTCGCCATGAGCGGCATGGTGGCCGGACCGGCCTGGCTGACCTCGACCGTGCGCCGGGCCGCCGAGGCGCCGATCCGGCGCTGGATGCGGTCCCAGGTCCACGATGCGGACCTGCGGGAAAAGCTCACGCCGCGTTACGGATTGGGCTGCAAGCGGCCGTCCATGTCCAATGACTACCTGCGGACCTTCAATCGGCCCGACGTCAGCCTGGTCACCGACTCCATCGCGCGGATCACCGAGCGCGGGGTAGTCACCGTGGACGGCGCCGAGCACGAGGTCGACGTGCTCGTCTGCGCCACCGGCTTCAAGCTGTGGGAGAAGGGCTCCATTCCGCCGTTCCCGGTGCGCGGGCGTGGCGGGCAGGATCTCGAGAAGTTCTGGGACGAGCACCGATACCAGTCCTACCAGGGTGTTTCGGTGCCCGGATATCCGAACTCGTTCACCATCACCGGGCCGTACGGGTTCGTACTGGGTTCCTACATCTGGATGATCGAGGCCACCTCGGCGCATCTGGCGCGGGTCATCGCCGAGTCCAAGGCGCGCGGCGCCACCGAGGTCGAGATCCGGCAGGAGGTGCACGACGAGTACTTCCAGCAGTGCCTGCGACGGCAGCGGAAGAACTTCCTGTTCACGCCGGTGTGCGAGGGCTCCAACACCTACTACCTCGACAATCACGGCGATTCGCCGTTCCGGCCGTCCACGCACGGCGAGATGTACTGGCAGAACCGGCATTTCGATCTGGATGTCTACCGCTACACGGTGGGTGCGCCGGTCGCGGCCGAGACGGTCGCGCTCTCGGAGGAGGTCTCGTGAAACTCAATGCCACCGATCCGAAGCTGGTGGTGGTCACCGGCGCGGGCAGCGGGATCGGGCGGGCGACGGCACTGCGGTTCGCGCGCATGGGTTCCCAGGTGATCGTCTCCGATATCGACAAGGACGCGGCGCTCTCGACGGTGGCGCTGATCCAGGCCGAGGGGACCCAGGCCCTGTCGATGGACCGCATTCAGGCGGCCGGTGAGCTGGTCTTCGGCAGGAGAGCGCCGTGACCGCTCGCGCCCACCAGCTGAAGGTGCGTGAAGTCATCAGCGAGACC
>NZ_JBHWHH010000269.1:0-7128 GCF_042732555.1 Nocardia sp. NPDC059764 | reverse complement strand
CCTCGTCGTTTCCGGTCACGATGTGGCTCGGTTCACGAGGCGTTCACCGCCCAGCGGCTAATCTCGGGCAACAAACTCGGCGCGAGTTCGCCATACTGCAAGGTATGACGGATGCGCGGGCGGTGCGGGTCGAGATCGGGGTGGAGTCTCTGGGCGGGGTCCGGATCGCCGAACAGGCGGGGGCGGCGCGCGTGGAGTTGTGTTCGGGCCTGACGGTCGGGGGGCTCACGCCGGGTCCCGCGCTCATCGAGGCGGCCGTGGCCGCGGCCGGGCACACCCAGGTGCACGTGCTGATCCGGCCGCGCCCCGGCGATTTCCGCTACACCCCCGACGAGGTGGCGCTCATGCGCGCCGATGTCGAGCGGGTCCGCGCGGTGGGCGCGCACGGCGTGGTGGTCGGCGTGCTCGACGAGGACGGCCACGTGGATCCGGCCGCCAATACCGAACTACTGGCCGCCGCCGACGAGCTGGAGGTCACCTTCCACCGGGCGTTCGACGTGTGCGCCGATCCCTACGCGGGTTTCGACCAGCTGCTGGAACTGGGTTTCACCCGACTGCTCACCTCCGGCCGCCAGGAGTCGGTGCTGGACGGCGCGTCCCTGATCGCGCGCATGGTGAGCCTGTCCGACGGCCGCATCGACGTGATGGCCTGCGGCGGCCTGCGCGCCGACAATGCCCGGCGGGTGATCGAGCTGACCGGCACGCGGGATCTGCATGCGGCCGTGCGCATTCCGGTGCCCGGCCGTCCACAGCCCGATACCAAGGTCACCTTCGCCGAGTTCGGGGTGCCGAGCGGTTTCGACCATTTCGCCACGGACGCCGACGGTGTCGCGGCGTTGTGCGAGGCGGCGAGAACGGCCGTCTAGCCGGGCGAACTCCCCTGCGATCCAACAAGTTTGCTGTGACACCCCTGAAGTTTGCTGCGCAAAAGGATAATTTTCATCCGAGATAGGGCGCTTGACCAAGCGTTACCAAGTCATATCTTTTGAGCGCGCTCTTGCTACAAAGTGGTCCGGATCACATTGCAGATCCGTCACGGGACAGCACGCCGGCCTCCGCTGCCCCACTCTCTCCAGGGGTTTCACCTTGATAGCTAGAAGAAGTCTGTCCCTGCTCGGGGCCGCCGGCATCGCACCGCTGCTCGTCGCCGTCCTGCCCGCCGCCCCGGCCGGCGCCCACGGCTACGTGGCGTCACCGCTCAGTCGCCAGGCCCAGTGCGCGAAAGGTCTATTGCCCTGCGGCGACATCCAGTGAGGGGTTCGGTGACCGCCGAATCCGAACCCGGAGAGGACTCGCGGAATGGAAGAGGGGCGTGTTTCCCCGGAAACACGCCCTTCGCACTATCTTTCGTCGATCGGTCAGGAGTCGGGCCGCGAATGCCGCCCGCCGCGGGGCGATTCGGGCGGCGGCCCCGGGTTCCGCGCACCCGGTTCCGACCACGGCTCGTCGGGATGGAACCAGGACGACGTGGTGTACCGGGGCTCCTGCGGCGGCGCCCCACCGTCGAACCACGACTGCTGCGGCGGCGGCGCGGGCTCGACCGGAGTCGGACCCGGTTGCACCACACTGGTTCTCGGCACCGTCGGCTCCCCGTCGCCGGACTCGGGGGGCGCCTGGCGCGGCGATGGCTGCGGCCCGGTGCGCGGGTTGTCGGTATCCGGTCCGAGCCGCACCACGAACTGCGAACCCGAGCGCGGTGCGTTCGGATCGCCGCCGCGCCGCGCCGCGGGCTGTCCGCCGGTACGCGGTCCGCCCGCCGGTCCGCCGGGTCGCCGCGGCGTATTCCGTTGCGCCCCAACACTCCGCGGCCGATTGCCGCCCGTGGCCGCAGCCGCGGGCACCGTGCCCGGCGGCCGCGCCAGCAGCACCGCGATGGCGGTGGTCAGCGGCACCGACAGCGCCAGCGCGATACCGCCGACCGCGGAGCGCGCGATCTCGATGCCCACCGCGTCGCCGGTCAGCACGTCGCGCATGGACCGCCCCGCCACGCTGAACAGCATCAGCAGCGGCAGCGCGCCACCGGCGTAGGCGAGCACCAGGGTGTAGACGGTACTGGCGATGTGGTCACGCCCGACCCGCATGGCGGCCGCGAAAATTCCGCGCCGCGTGGACTTCTCGTCCAGCGCGGCCAATTCGAAGGCCGCGGACGCCTGGGTGATGGTGACGTCGTTGAGCACACCCAGCGAGCCGATGATGAACCCGGCGAGCAGCAGCCCGGTGATGCTCACATGCTGCAGATAGGTGGCGACATTGGTGTTCTGCTCTTCGGAGAACCCGGTCAGATGGGTGATCTTCAGTGCCGCCCAGGACAATACGGCCGCCAGCACCATCGCCGACAGCGTGCCGAGCAGCGCCGAGCTGGTCCGCAGATTCACCCCGTGCGCGAGATACAGCACCGCGTACAGGATCACCGCGCCCGCGACGAGTGCCGTGGGGATGGCGGGTTTCCCGTCCAGCAGCGCGGGCAGCAGGAACACCACCAGGACGCCGAAGGCGACCACGAGCCCGAGCAGCGCCCGCAGTCCGCGCCACCGCGCTACCGCGATGATGACGACGGCGAACACGATGCCGATGATGGTCAGCGGCAGTCCGCGCGCGTAGTCGTCGAAGGAGTACGTGGTGACCAGGCTGGGGTCGGCCTTGGGATCCGCCTTCGGATCCACTTGGCGCACGATGCGGATCTTGTCGCCGGCGCGGAGATCGGGTTGCCCGGGCCCGGGCGCGATCTCGAACAGCGTCTTCTCACCCTGGCTGGGCCCGGAGTCGATGGTGACGATGCTGCGCTGGCAGGAGTAGCCGTTGGCGCGCGGGGCCTGCGGTTCCTCGCTGAAGACCCGGCCGTTGGAGGGGCTGCCGCAAGGGCCGATGTCCTGCTTGATCACCGTGCCGGCCTCGGTCTGCACCGCGCCGCCGCCGCCGTTCTGCATGGGCAGGGGGATGTCGATGTGCTGAGCGCTGGGCCAGAGCCAGATCAGCCCGGCCACGACCGCCACGCCGATCAACGCGAGCAGTCCGATCACGACCTTGGCCGCATTGGCTCCGATCGCGATGGGTCCCGAGTGGTCGTGATGGTGGTGATGGTGATCGCTCACGCGGAGAGCCTAAACGAAAACGATTTTTGACATGCTGAGAGGTCTCGGCATTTTGCCAGGTGAGGCGGTCGCGATCGCGAGGATTTTTTAGGGGGCGGCGGAGAGCAGGGGGATGTCTCCGCCGCCCGGGGTCAGCGGCCCAGGGGGGGTAGGCCGACTAACCAGGGCCGGACGGCCCAGGGGGGGTAGGCGGTCCGGCCGGGCACTCGAAGTGCCGAGGCCCACTGTACACAAAAGACGGTTCTTTGCGCTAGCTAAGTCTCTAAAAACCCAACTTTTTCGTACCAGCGGTTTGTTTTAGCCAGAGTCCCACCTGCGCCACACCCGGCGAGGAAGAGTGTCCACTCCTGGACAAAACCGTATAGGCGCAGGTCAAGGGGCTCACGGGATACCCCATGAACCCTACCGGTTGCTATTTCCGCCCGGAAGTTATTGGCGGTAGCTGGACAGGAAGTTGCCGAATCGTTCGATGGCGACCGACAGATCTCGCGCCCACGGCAACGTCACGATGCGCAGATGGTCGTGGTGCGGCCAGTTGAAGCCGGTGCCCTGCACCATCAGGATCTTCTCCTGCAGCAGCAGATCCAGCACGAGCTTCGAATCGTCGTGGATCTCATGGACTTCCGGATCCAGCCGCGGGAACGCGTACAGCGCGCCCTCCGGCTTCACGCACGACACACCCGGAATCGTGTTCAGCTTCTGCCAGGCCACATCCCGCTGCTCCAGCAGCCGCCCGCCCGGCAGCACCAGATCGTCGATGCTCTGATGTCCGCCCAGCGCCACCTGAATAGCGTGCTGCGCGGGCACATTCGGGCACAGGCGGGTGGAGGCCAGCAGGTCGATGCCCTCCAGGAAGCCGCCCGCGTGATCCTTCGGACCGGTGATGACCAGCCAGCCCGAGCGGTAGCCCGCCACCCGGTAGGCCTTGGACAGGCCGTTGAAGGTGAGGCACAGCAGGTCGGGGGCCAGCGTGGCCAGCGACACGTGCTTGGCGTCGTCGTAGAGGATCTTGTCGTAGATCTCGTCGGCCAGCAGCAGCAGCTGATGCTTGCGAGCCAGGTCCACCACCTGCTGCAGCACCTCGGCGGAGTACACCGCGCCGGTGGGGTTGTTCGGGTTGATCACGACAATCGCCTTGGTCTTGTCGGTGATCTTGGATTCCATGTCGGCGATGTCGGGCTGCCAGCCGTTGGACTCGTCGCACAGATAGTGCACCGGGGTGCCGCCCGCCAGCGAGGTCATCGCCGTCCACAGCGGATAGTCCGGCGCGGGGATGAGCACCTCGTCGCCATTGTCGAGCAGCGCCTGCATGACGATGGTGATCAGTTCGGAGACGCCATTGCCCAGGTAGACGTCGTCCACATCGAATTCCGGGAAGCCCGGCACCACCTCGTAGCGGGTGAAGATGGCCCGGCGCGCCGACAGGATGCCCTTCGACTCGCTGTAGCCCTGCGCGTACGGCAGCGCCGCGATCATGTCGCGCATGATCACGTCGGGCGCGTCGAACCCGAACGGCGCGGGATTGCCGATGTTCAGCTTGAGGATGCGATGGCCCTCGGCCTCCAACCGCGCCGCATGCGCGTGTACCGGCCCCCGGATCTCATAGAGAACGTTCTGGAGCTTGGTGGACTGCTCCAGCGTGCGCGGGGACCGATGCGGTAGGTGACTCTGAGGGCTCACGCTGGATATTCTGCCCTCCGCTTCGCTGCGGGCGGGTTCGCGGCCCCTGGTCCCGATTCTTCCCTCCCTCCGCTCCTCCGCTTCGCTCCCCCGCTCCAAGGCGGAGGTCTATCAAGCCGCAGTCCAGAATCGGGACGGCCGCGAACTTTCAGCGCGACGTATCGGGAGGTAGGACGCTCCTAGCGGCGGTCGAGCCACAAAAGTCCTCAATTCGCTCGTCGAGGTCGTGCGCCTCGCTGGCGTCGCGAAACTCCGGGGAGGCCAGGCGCTGACGGAGGACCGATAGGCGTTCCTCGAGCTGGGCGATGCGTTTGTCCTCGTCCAGCTCGAGCACCGGTTCGAGGGCCGCGGCGGCGCCGTCGAGGCTGCCGTTGATCAGGTGGGCGGCCGCGTTGTCGACCCGAGCGAGCGACTCCGCGCCGTAGGAGCGCTTGTCGGTGGGGCCGTTCACGTACAGGTCGATGGCGCGGCGGGTGGCGTCCAGCGCGGGTTCGGCCTGGCCGAGATGGATGTAGGTGGCGCCCGCGTAGTAGTGGCTCTTGGGCTGGTCGAAGCCGAAGACGCCGCCGACGTCGTCGTGCAGGGTGTCGCTGGATTCGCCGTCGCGGGCCTCGTCGGCGGCGCGGATGCAGCGTTCGGTGTCGGCGGCGCTGCCCAGCCGCGACCAGATGCGGGCCTCGATGTTCAGCAGCCGCACCTTCGAGGTCGCGGATTCGGTGTAGCGCTGGCCGCTCTGGGCCAGCAACACCGCGCGGCGCGGGCGTTCGGAGCGGTACTCGATGAGCGCCTGCATGCCGCGAGTCCAGGCGCGCAGCGGATTGTGCTCGCACAGCTCGGCGTAAGCCCATGCGGCCCTGGCCTGTTCACCGGCCGCGTCGAAATAGCCCAGATCCGTACTGGCATTCGCCAGCAGACCGGACAAAGTGCCCGCCAACAGATACAGATGCGCCGTATCCGACGGCCGCTGATGACCTTCCAGCAACCGGTATACGCGCCGCCGGACCCGCAACATCTCCACCATCATCGGCACCGGAGGCATGTGCACGTAGTCGTTGGCGATGCGCGTGACATCGGCATCGAGCTGTTCCAGCAGGGTGGCACCCACATTGGTGCCCTCGGCCCGGCCGGCGTGCTCGCTGGCTTCATGGGCAGCCGCCATGATCAAGTCCCTCTCCGAAATCGCCGCTAACGCATCGCCCCTCATCGCACCCGTGTCGACGAGTGCCAGCAGTTCCGCGTCGCTGGAATAACTGGCCTGCGCCGGCATGCCGCTCCACAGCTCGGAACCGCCTTGGCGCACATCGAAACCGGGAACGGCGGGGCCACTCGAGGGCTGGTCGATCAAGGCCGCGAACCGTGCCCGCACCACATCGTCGGACCTGGCAAGGGATGTATCGAGGGCGGCCTGATTGATGGGGCGGGGATGCACCCGATCGCCCCCGGCCTCCCATTTCGAGACCAGTCGTTCGTGGACGCCCAGGTGGGCGGCGAACTCCCTGATGCTCATGCGTTTGGCATCACGGAGGGCACGGGCCTCTTTGCCTGACCAGTGCCGTACCACGGTGCCATCCCTTCCGAACGAACTCCGAACTCCAGGGTACGAGCGGAAAGTGGCCGCGGCCACAGCCGAAACCTAGCTGGTACCAGGCTTTATACGTAGCCGCGACAGTGGCGGCGGAAAGGCAGTGGAAGGCGGGTGTGCGGGCGTTTTCCCATCCGCCTCCGGCGCGCGACCCTGGTGACCAGGGGAAGAAGGCGGGGAAGTGAACGCGGACAAGCTCAGAACAGTCGACGACTGGGTTTCCTACTACCGGCACGAGTTCGGGCTGCCGGTCACCGAGCGCGGCGGATTCGTCATGCTCCCCGTCACCGCGCAGGTCGCGGTCGTGCACCTACCGGTCGCCCGAGCCGAAAGGGTCCGCAGCGCACTGCAACAGCGCCGGACCGATGGCCCCATGCTGGCACGCCAGATTCGCTGGAGCTTTCTGGCCGAACCGGATTCACGCCCCGGCGCCCAGATCATGGAGGTCCTGAACCGCCTCGACATCGGCATTCCGACGGTCGGCAGCGCGGTCATGCTCCCCACCGGCCTCGGCCGCTGGACCCGCGAGGGCTGCCACTGGGTGCGCCCGCCCGCCCGAGACGCCAAACTCCCACCCCTGTCGACGATCATCACGACAGCTCTGGCGGTGGGACCGGGAAGCGAGGATTGAACGCAGCCTTCCTCGCACCGGCGCGATCCGCGCCGGAACCACCGGGTCCGCCCCCTCTTGGCAGTCGACGGGGCGGGCTCGGCGTCCGATTCGCCCCGCCGCCTCCCGCCGGGGCGGGGGCGCGGCGCGCGGCCCCCCGGCCC
>NZ_JBHWHH010000268.1:0-7180 GCF_042732555.1 Nocardia sp. NPDC059764 | reverse complement strand
GGACCGCCCGGCGACATCACCCCGCTACTTGCTCGAGCCGGTACCGCCGAGCAGGGAGCCGAGGCTGCCCGTCCCGCTGCCGGTATCGACCCCGCCCGTGGCGGCGGCCACCACGACCGAGGCCCGGTCCGAGGACGCGTTCACGGTGCCCTGACCGGAGTACTCGGCGGTCAGCGTGCGCTGGCCCGCGGTGGCCGGGGTCCACTGGATGGTGGCGGTGCCGTCACCGGAGACCTGCGCGGTGCCGACCACGGTGTTGCCGTCCTTGAAAGTGACAGTGCCCCCGGCGGTTCCGGGCTTCACCGTCGCGGTCACCGCCACCGCCTTGCCGACCTGAGCGCCCGAGACCGGGGACAGCGTGGTGGTGGAGTCGGTGTTCTGAACCGGCGCGTCGGCCACGGTGACCTGGGTGGTCGTGGTGGAGCCGGTGACGCCGTCACGGCCGGAGAAGGTCGCGGTCAGGGTGTGCGCGCCCGCGGTGGCCGGGCTCCACTGGTAGGCGGCGGTGCCGTCGGAACCGACCGGGACCACCGCCAGGGAGGTGTCGCCGTCGCGGAGTTCGACCGTGCCGCCCGCCGCGGCCGGGTTCACGGTGGCCGTCAGCGTGGTCGCCTTGCCGACCTGCGCACCCGAACCGGCGGCCAGGCTCACCGTCGAGGACGTGTTCTGCTCCGACACCTGCGCGGTGACCGGACCGGACTTCGAGCCGTTGGCGGCCGTGGTGCCCGCGTACTGCGCGGTCAGGGTGTGATCACCCTTCACCGTGGGGGTCCACTGGAAGGTCGCGGTCCCGGCCGCGTCCAGCGCGCCGGAGCCGATCTTCGTTGTGCCGTCGTAGAAGTCGACCGGGTCGCCCGCCGCGGCGCCGGTGACGGTCGCGGTCAGCGTGGTCGCCACGCCGACGCGCGCGTTCTGCACCGCGGCCAGGGTGGTGGTGCTCGCGTTCTTACCGACCGTGATCGAGGGGCCCTTGGTGCCGTAGTTGCCCGAACCCAGCGACCCGCCGTAATCCATGCCGCTGGTCAGCGCGACACCGCGAGCGCAGTCGCGGCCGACCTTGTACTGCACGGTGAAGATGGGGGAGCGGTGGAAGCCGGGGCGGTTCTGCACCGACCACTCGGTGACCCCGAACGACACCCGCACGTAGCCGCTGCCATTGCCCTCATCGGCCTTGACCTCGGGATTGGCGTACGGGTAGTCGCCGTCGTTGCCGGTCATCTTCGCCGAGCCATCCACGTAGGTCAGGCACGCCGCGTGCCGGTCCTTGATGTTGTAGATGTACTCGTCGGTCCAGCTGGTGCGCTCGAACTTGGTGCTGACCGTGACGGTGTCGCCCTCGGCGGGGGTGGTGTTGCTGACGGTTCGGGTGAACTGCGAGGAACCGTCGCTCCAGGTGATGGTCCCCGCGTCCGCCTGTGCCACGCCGGCGCCGAACAGCGCCAGCGCGCCCGCCGCGGTGGTGGTTGCCGCGCAGGCGGCCACGCCGCGGGCGGTAACTCTGTGTGCCATGGATTTCCTAGTGTTCGATGGGTGAGTGAACATTAGGGTCACCGGGGCACGGTGTTGAAACACTAAAAAATGGTTGTTTCACAACGTTCTGTTGTTGGTCGGACATGCATAGAAAACCCTGTTGCGCAGGGTTTTCCGACAATGGCACGAACCGTCAGTGCGGCCACAAATCCTTGCCCATGAGATCCGCGATCAAGGCCGCGATATTCCAGGCGTCGTCCCCGCCGCGATGATGTGTCCCCTCCAGCGGCAGACCCGTCAGCCGCAGCGCGCCGGCCATGCCGTAACGACGCTTGGTCTCGTGCGCCGCCGAGAACGCCAGCTTGGCATTGGTGTGCGCGCTGCCGAACGGATAGCGCACGCCCGTGCCCTGGCATTGCGCGGTGAACTGTTTGCGGTCGTAATCGCCCCAGCTGGCCCACGGCCGGGAATCGGCGTGGAATTCGGTGCGCAGCAGTGCGCACGCCTCGGCGAAAGTAATGCCCGTGCTCACCTGTACTGGAGTGAGCGTGGTCAGGCTCGTGCAGAATTCACTCACCGTGGAATGCTCGGGCCGCACCAGAATGCTGTGCTTGCTCACCCGTTCCCCGGTCACGATATCGAGCACGCACAGCCCGATTTCGATGATCTCGCTGGGTTGTCCCGGCGGATTGGGTCCCTCCCAGCAGGTGGCCTCCACATCCACCACATTCAGGAATCTCGTTGTCGTCATGGAATCGGACGCTAGCGCGCCGATACCGTCCGGCGACAATGATTTTCGCTCGGACCGGGTCCTTACTCGGCCCGCAACTCGATTCCGGTGTTGTTGCCCGCATTGCGCAAGGACAGCACGTCGGAATCGATGGTGGCCTGGACCTTTCCGTCCAGCGCCTCCAGCGCCTGCTTCTCCACCTCCATGACCTCGGGGGCGCACATCATGCGGGTGGTGGCGATGGCGAAGGTGACGTCCTCGCCGTCGATCGCGGCGGTGCCGGTCATCTGATTGCAGCCCGCGCTGCCGGAGACCTTGCCGTCGGGGGTGATCGTCAGGGTGGGGCGGACCTCGTCGAGGGTCGCCGAACGGATCTTGGCCTGCGTGCGCAGCAGGGTGGTCACGATCCAGGTGGTGCCGACCAGCGGCTTGTCGGGGTGGGCGACCTTGCGGTCGAGCATGGTCACCGTCGAGCCGCTGCCCTTCAACGTGAGCGTGTCGCCGGACAGGGTCCAGGTGGGCTGGGAACGCAACAGCGTGCTCTGCCATTCGTCCGCGCCCGCCAGATCGCCGGGGCACGCCATCAACGTCGACGCCAGATCACCGACCTGCAGCGTATTGCCCTGCAGGTCGACCGACCCATTGGCGGTATTGCAGCCCGAGGACGCCAACACCCGGCCCTCGGTGAAGGTCAGCGTCAACGGCCCGCCGCCCGGGATCGGGGTCCCCGACACCGCCGTCGAGACGAACGTGCGACCGGTCAGCGAGGCGGGCGCGGTGTCGTTTCCGCCGCCACCCGAGGAGCATCCGGCGGCGGCCAGGGCGGTCAGTGCGAGCAGGATCGAAACCCGGGGTGCTGGCATGAGCCCGATCGTACGGCCGCTACACCGGCATATTCGACACCGCCGCGATGCCGTGCTCGCTGAACAGGTCGCGCGTGTACTGCACGCGGGCGCTCGGGTCGTGGCAGTAAATGTCATACGTGTTGTCGACCGCGTTGAGCGGCATCACCTCGTCGAATGTGCCCTCATGGATATAGAGCGGCGCGATCGGCGCGGCGGCCGCGCACCCACCCTCCCAAGAAAGAGAGTGAATATTGCCTAAGTTGCGCGGCGACCATATGCCGCCTGCGGCGAATGTGTCAACGGTCACCCCGGGGTGGAGGTTTGCCGCCCCTGTTCACGGGGCAGGATGGGGTGTCGTGAGCGAAGTTTCCCGCCCGCGGCGCACCCAGCAGGAGCGCCGGGCAGCCACCGTGGCCAAGCTGGTGGACGCCACCATCGCGGCCCTCGGTGAGGTCGGCTACCAGCGCACCACCGTGCAGGAGATCTGCGGCCGCGCCGGACTATCGGCCGGGGCCATGTTCCGTCAGTTCGACACCCGCCTGGACCTGATCGTGCGCACCGCCGAGGAGATCTTCGCCCGCCAGCTCATCGGCTATCGCGTCAGCATGGAACAGCTTGGCGCCCAGGACAATCCGCTCGACGTCGCGCTGCGGTTCCTGCGCCAGACCCAGCAGTCCAACCTCACCCACGCGCTGCGCGAGATCTTCCTGGCCGCCCGCTCCGACACCGAACTGCGCGACCGCATCGCGCCCATCGCCGAGAACTACTACCGCGAGATCGTCGAAGCCCTCGAACACAGCGGGGTCCTCGCCGATTTCCGCGCCGACCTGCGCGAACCCATCTTCTTCATGATGCTGCACCTGTTCTCCGGCGAGGCCGTGGTGGGAGGGGTGTATCAGCGACCCGATCTCGATGTCACCGTGCTGCGTCTGGTCGAGGACATGCTGGCGGTCTACTCCCGGCACACCGCGCCGCCGAGTTGACCTTGCCGCTACGT
Organism: Nocardia sp. NPDC059764; assembly: GCF_042732555.1. NCBI lineage: Bacteria > Bacillati > Actinomycetota > Actinomycetes > Mycobacteriales > Nocardiaceae > Nocardia > Nocardia sp. NPDC059764. The sequence goes on along the minus strand of NZ_JBHWHH010000268.1, from coordinate 3,138 downwards.
CAACTCCTACCGTCGACTCCATGAGCGAACACCCCGCCATCGACCGCACCATCTACCCCATGCCCATGTTCGCGACCTTCCAGGTGCGCGACATCGCCGCCACGACGGCGTTCTACGAGGCCGCCGGATTCGTCGCGCTGGCAACCATTCCCGGTGACGACGGCCCGGTCGTGGTGCATCTGCGCCGCATGAAGTACCAGGACCTACTGCTCGTCCCCGGCGATCCGGTCCCCGGCGGCACCACCGTCAGCTTCTCCGCCGGAGACCAGAACCTCGCGACCCTCGCCACCACCCTGCGCGAGCGCGCCTTCCCTGGCGTGACGGTCACCGGCCCCACCGACACCGCGTGGTACACCAGCGATGTCACCATCACCGACCCCGACGGCAATCGCGTCATCCTCACCGCGCCCCGCCTGGCCGAACTCGACCACGCCAAGGAATGGGCGGCCACCTTCGAGGGCGACTGGGTCGGCAAACAGTAACGGGAGACCTTCATGGAGTGGACGATCCAGCAGCTGGCCGACAGCGCCGGCATCACCAGCCGCGCCCTGCGCCACTACGACGAGATCGGCCTCCTCCCACCCGCCCGAGTCGGCCACAACGGCTACCGCTACTACGACACCGACTCGGCCGCCCGCCTCCAACGCATTCTCCTGCTGCGCGAACTCGGCTTGAGCCTTCCCGCCATCGCCGAAATCCTCGGCCGCCCCACCGACGAGGACGACCCCGCCGATTCCGAGAGCGTGGCGCTCGAGGCCCACCTCCGCTTCCTGGAAGCCGAACGGGCCCGGCTCGACGACCGGATCCGAGCTCTCCGACACACTCTCGACGCCCGCGCGGGTGCCGAAGGCTCCCTGCGCATGATGCTCGAAGGCTTCAACGACCCCTACCGAGACGAAGTCATCGCCCGCTGGGGCGAAGCCGCCTACGAAGCGGGCAACCAGTGGTGGCACGCCAAATCCCTACGACAACAACGCGAATGGAAACGCGACCTCGACGACATGATCGCCACCTGGATCACCACCTGGAAATCCGGCCACACCCCCTCCTCGGCCCCCGCCCAATCCCAAGCCGCCCGCCACATAGCCTGGTTCCGAGCCATCCCCGGCACCCCCGTGGCCGACGGCGACCGAGACCGCTCCATCGCCATGGTGACTGCCATGGCTGACATGTACGCCGACGACCCGAACTACGCCGCCGCCTATGGCAACCCGAACTGCGCTGCGTTCGTGAGGGATTCGCTCGAGGAGTACGTCCGCCGCTCCTTGTGATGACCAAGTCGCCGGCGGCCGAGGCTACCGCCGGTATCCCCGAAACCTATTTCTCGCAAGCGATCCCATCACCGTCACGATCCAGCGCAGAGCGATACCCGGGATCACCCCGTCGCAGCGGCGCAGCTCCGGCCCGCTTGGCCTCAGCGCAACTGCCGTAATACACCGACGGAGCATTGGTCGTCCGAGGTGCCGGGGCTGCGGCAGGCGGCGGCGCCACAGTGGGTTGCGGCGCCGGGGCCACGAACGGAACAGGTGCGGGTGGCGCGGGTTCGGCTGCCGTGCTGAGCGACGGAACCTCCGCGGCGGTAGTCGTAGTCGGCGCCACGGTCGTGGTGCTACTGGGTGCCGCCGGGGTCGTGCTCACCTTCAAGGTGGTCACCGGCCGAGCGGTGGTACCGGCCGGAGACGATGACGCCGGCCCACAGCCGGACATCAGCGCCGCCCCAAGCGTGGCAGCGGCGAGAGCGGTAACGCTACGACATAGCAATCGCAAACCATGGTCGTTCACGCCCACAGACCCTGCGCTGATTCCCTACGCCTGTACACCTTTCAGCAACACCTTGGCACAATCCGTCCTGATAACCCGGGCTAATCTGGCAAACCGGGCAGTATCCCGTGCCTACGAGAGAAATCGGTTGCCCCGCGTCGCCGCGACTGCGAATGTGATTACACCGCAAGTTTGCCTAGCGGGGATGGATCGGGGTTTGGAGGGTCAAGGTGGGCTTGTAGACAGCAGCGGGTTCCGCGCTGGGGCGTAGTGCAATTCGGTCACGCATTGAGGGAGCGAAAATGGTATTGCGGCCAGAGCGTCAGCGTTTCTACCGTCATCGCAAGGCTATTGCTGTCTACGAGTACTTGCTGGAAAATCCGTGTGTCGACTGCGGCGAGAATGACCCGGTTGTGCTGGAGTTCGACCATGTGCGTGGTACGAAAAGGGCTGGCGTGAGCCGCATGATCAGCGGTACCTGCTCGCTGCGGGCGCTCTGGGACGAGGTCGCCAAATGCGAAGTGCGGTGCGCGAACTGTCACCGACGGGTCACCGCAGCACGCGGCGGTCATCGCGGATATCTAGCAACGGAACTTGTGGCACCGCCGAAGGCTGAGCGACGCATTCCGGATGCCGAAGCCTGTGGAACCTCGACCGGCTACCGGCGTGGGTGTTGGTGTATTGCGTGTCGAAAGGCGCAGCGAGACAAAGTATCTGCCTATCGTATGAAGAAGCGTGCGGCCCACGGCGGGAAGGGGAGTTCGCGTCCGGGCGCATAAGGTTGAATGCAGGGTCCTCAGTCCGGGATACCCTATTTCGTGCCGGCCGGTTTGACCGTTACGGTGATCGGCTGCTTCTCGGCGACCAGCGCGCCAGGGTCAGGCGACTGATCCTTCACGACCCACGCCGAATTGTCCTGGCCGTCGAGAACATTGCGTCCGTCGGGCGCGGTAGCCGAGGCAAAAAGGAAACACGCCCCATCACCCGCCCGCGCCGCATCGAGCCGCTGCCCCCGCAGATCCGGCATCGCCAACGGCCACGCCTTCGCATCACAGTGCACCGAATCCGCTGCGGCCGACGTCGAAGACCCCGAACTCGACTTCGTCTCGCCCCCGGGGTTGCAAGCCGCCAGCAGCGGCACCGCAAGGGACAGCACAACGACGGCAATCGCTCTCATACTCACTCCTCATCCGACGTCGAGACCCTACCGCCACACCCGCCGCCACGCTCAGCTTCACGCAACACCGGCGCGATTCACCAGCGCCACAGTCGATTCGAGCGCCGCCGCCGAACCTGAGCCCCGATCAAGCCACCTCGGTGATGACCGATGCCGCCCCGCGATCCGGTGGCGACATAGCAGTGCGCCGTGCCCGAGGT
>NZ_JBHWHH010000267.1:0-7193 GCF_042732555.1 Nocardia sp. NPDC059764 | reverse complement strand
GAGCCGCCGCTGTCGACGACCCGCAGCGTCACCGACTTGCTGCCGCTGTTCTTGGTGCTCAGGCTGGCCAGCGAGATGTCCACGGAGCCATCGGGATTGTTGCTGTCGGTCCCGCGGGCGCCCTCGATGGTCGAGTAGCGGCTGATCGGGTTGTTCGTCCAGTAGGTCTGGAACGCCGTCGCGCTGCCGTACACCTGCTGCGCGGCCGGGGTGAGCCGGGTCCACGCCTCCTGGTACCGCTGCGAGGTGAGGGCGTCGTAGAACTTGTCCACGGCGTCCGCGCCATTGCCGACGCTCACGGTCGAGGCGCTCTTGGTCTGGCCCAGGCCCGAGGGCGTGCCCTTGGTGGAGCTGGCCGAGGTCGAGGCCTTCACCGAGGTGGTGGCACCGCCCGCGCCGGGCGAGTCGTTCGAGCCGGAGTCGCCCATCATGCCGTAGACGATGCCGCCGGCCACCACGACGACCGCGGCGAGCAGGATCCAGACGAGCTTCTTCTTGCCGCCCGGCTCCGAATCCGGTTCCGGCGCGGGGTGATTGCGGGTCGGCGGGCCGCCGTTGGGGACCGGCCGCGGCGGCGGGGTCTCGAGCAGCTGGGCCTGGCTCATGGCGCCGGTCGGGATGTCGGCGTTGGCCGACGAACGGCGTTCCATCTGCCGGGCCTGCAGGCGCGGCGCGGCGCCGCCCTGCGGGGTGATCGGGCCGGAGCGACGGGCGAGCACGCGGGTGGCCTCGGCGTCCGGGCCGACCTCGGCGAATTCGGCCATGATGTCGCGCACGTCGAGCATGCTCGGCCGGTCCTCCGGCTCGAAGCTGAGCAGGCTGAGCAGCAGGTCCGACAGCGGCCCGGCATTGCGCGGCTCGCTGATCTGACCGTTGGCGGCGGCGTAGAGCAAGGCCAGCGGATTCGGGTTGGTGCCGTAGGGCGGTTCGCCTTCCAGGGCGTGGAAGAGCGTGGCGCCCAAGGCGAAGACGTCGGCGGCCGGGGTCGGTTCCGCGCCACGGGCGACCTCGGGGGCGAGGTAGGCGGCGGTGCCGGAGATGAGCCCGGTGGCGGTGAGGGTGACGTCGCCCTTGGACTTGGCGATGCCGAAGTCGGTGATCTTCACCGCGCCGTTGTCGCCGAGCAGGATGTTGCCGGGCTTGACGTCACGGTGCACGATGCCGGCGCGGTGCGCGGCGATGAGCGCGGAAGCTACCTGTTCGCCGATGCGCGCGCACTGCGGCAGCGGCAGCGTGCCCGAGGCGGACAGCACCACCGCGAGGCTCTGCGAGGGCAGGTACTCCATGATCAAGCACGGGTCGCCCTCGTGCTCGGTGATGTCGAAGACGACGATGGCGTTCGGATGCTGGAAGCGGGCCGCGTTGCGGGCCTCGCGCGCGGCGCGCTGCTTGACGATGTCCTTGTCGGCATCCGACAGGCTCGGCTGGGTGAGGATCTGCTTGATCGCGACGGATCGTTCCAGCCGCTGGTCGACGGCTCGCCAGACGACACCTGTGCCGCCGCTACCAATCCGTTCGACCAGGCGGTAATGCCCTGCGATCACTTGGCCGGTTTCGATGGCACTACTCCGAGGTTCTTCGAGATGACTGTGACAATGCGGTTGCCCGCGCGTTTCCCCGCACGAGTGTAGCGGGCGACGCGCGGATCGCCGACGTCAGCGTGAGATATGGCGGAGATCTCGATGAGATCTGCGCCGCCCGTCGACGACCCGCTCGTGACCCGGTTGACGTATGCGCTGGTCGCGACCCATACATGACCAGACATAGACCGATCGGTTTGGTGCGTGTTTGCTCCCGCACACCGACCGAGTTCAGCTACTTTTCACCGCCGCGGCCCACTCCGCGCGGACCAACCGGGCGGCGTCGTCGGCATCGAGCTCGATATCGAAGACCTCCGCGAGCACCATGGGCAGCTCGGCAACCTCGAGCTCGCGCACCTCCTCCGAACCGTCGGGATGGTGCGTGGTCCAGGTGGTGCCGTCGATCTGGTGGTGAGCGTCGGGCAGGAAGCGCTGCACGAAGGGCCGCAGGGTGAACGGCGAACGCGCCGAGGTGGACACGTAGTGGTTCCCGACCGCGAAATCGACACGATACTGCGGGGTGATGGCGAAGGTGTGCCGGTCCACCCAGCCGTCCTTCCCGAACTGGTACAGCGTCCACAGCTCGCCACCGACCGCGTCGGCGGTCCGCTCCAGCCGGAAACGCCATGCGCCCGCACCGAATTCACCGCGGTCGGGGGCCAGCTCGATCGGTTCCAGGGGACCGAAGCCGAACCCGACGTCGCACAGCCACAGCCGGTCGTCGTCGGCGGTCTTCACCCGCAGCAGCGCATGAGTGGCCGGGCGCAGGCCGGTCGCCCCCAGCGTGACCCGGCCGGACATGGCGGTGAATTCGAAGCCGAGCCGTTCCAGCGCGGCCGCGAACAGTCCGACGTTCTCGTAGCAGTAGCCGCCGCGCCGCCGCCGGATCAGCTTGTCCTGCAGCGCTTCCAAGTCCAGGGGGATGCCGCGGCCGAGGATGATCTCGAGGTTCTCGAACGGGATCGTGGTGGTGTGGGCGCGCACCAGGGCGCGCAGGGTCTCCAGGGTGGGCGTGCGCGCACCGGTGAATCCGATCCGGTCCAGGTAGGCGTCGAGGTCGAGCTCCGCGCCCAGCCAGGTGTAGGTGGGGTCCGCCGGTGTGTTCATCACTGCCTTCCTTCGCGCCCGATTCGCGTGGATCATCCGTCTTCCGTGGTGATCAACGGTAGTGGGCGCGGCGGTGTTCCGGCGCGACCGGACCGCCGGGTCAGGCGTGGACGCGCGCCAGGGTGCGCAGTCCCTCGCGGTAGCTCGGATAGCGCGGCGCCCAGCGCAGTTCGGCCCGGGCCTTGGCATTGGAGGGGCGGAGGGAGAAGTCGAGCATCTGGGCCGCGGTCAGCGGGGAGGTGATGCGCATCAGGCGCGGCGGCACCCGCAGCGGCGGGCGCGCGCCGACGGCCGCGGCGGCGGCGTCGAACATGGCCTCCCAGGTGGCGGGCTCGTCGTCGACGATGTTGTACGCCTGGCCGGGTACGCCGCGTTCGAGGGCGGCCACGGTCGCGGCGGCGGCGTCCTCGACGTGCACGAAGCCGGTGTGCCCGGTGGTCGCGCTGGGCAGCGGGAACAGTCGCCGCCGCAGGGCGCGGGTGAAGGACGCGGACGCGCCGGGTCCGTAGAAGACGCCGTAGCGCAGCGCGATTCCGTCGATGCCGGGCGCCCGCCAGGCGTGGCATTCGGCCTCGTGCAGCGCCCCGATGAGGCCGTCGTTGACGTCGCCGGGGATGCGGCCGAAGGGGTCCTGCTCGGTCACCGGCCGCGGGCCGTGGTCGCGCATGCCGTAGCCGAAGATCACCGATTGCGTCAGGTACCGGCGCGCGCCCGCGCGCTGGGCCAGTTCCACCAGGTGCTTGCCGCCGGTCTCGCGTAAGGCGTTGGTGCGCAGCAGCCCCGGCGAGTGGTAGTGGGTGGGCGGCGAGTTCCGGAAGGCGGTGAGCTCGTGGATGACCGCGTCGGCGGTGAGCCGTTCGGTGACACGCAACAGTTCCGAGCGATCCATCACATTGGCGACCAGCGGGGTGGCTCCGAGCGTCCGCGCGACCTCCGCGCCGCGGCCGTCGCGGGTGAGCGCGTACACCTGGTGCCCGCGGGCGCGCAGCGCCGTCACCAATGGCCGCCCGATCGCCCCTGTCGCTCCCGCCACCACGACTTTCATTGCGCTTCATCCCGTCTCGCCCTGCCGATGCCGGGGCCGAGCCTAGTGTTCGGCGCCCGATCGTGCGGCACGGCGGTCGGCCGGCGCGGGGCGCGGCGTCGGGAGCGGTTACCGGGCGCGCGCGGGACCGGTTGTCAGGCCGCGCATTTGGCGTTCGCCGGGGCCGGCGGGGCGGTGTTGACGCCCGCGCCGACATCGATCGTGTAGTCGTGATCGCCGCCGAGGGGTTCGGTGCCCTGCAGCAGTCGCATGACCGCGCAACCGGATTCGAAGAACACCGGATTGATGCCGTGCTCGCCGGGCACGACGCGGCCGTCGAGATCGCGGCCGCTGACGACGGTGTACATGGACACCCGCTTGCCCGCGAGCATCAGCGCGGCGCGCATCTCCATCGAACTGGTGTAGGGCACCACCGTATCCGCCGGGCCGTGCACCAGCACCGTCCGCTGGACGTCGATGCGCCCGGGCATGAGCACCGGCGAGCGGTCGATGTAGGCCTGCGGGCAGGTCAGCGGAATACAGCCGCCCGCATCGCGTTCGATCTCCGGCCGCAGTTGCTTGCCGGCCAGATTGGCTTCCAGCCAGGCGGTGAGATCCCCGGCGTGGCCGAAGGTGTCGACCCAGTAGTCGTAGGTGCCGGGCGGGGCGTAGGCGGCGGCCAGTCCGCTGGTGACGCCGCCCTGGCTCCAGCCCCACAGCACGGTCGGTCCGAGGCCGGGGTGTTCACCGCGATACCACCGGGTGGCGGCGACGGTGTCGCGCCAGCCCGCCCACACGTTCCACTCCCCCGTGCGCCACACGCCGGAGTCGGCGCGCTGGTCCATGGTGACCAGGGCGGCGCCGGTGTTCTTGACGATCGAGGCCATGTAGTCGGGGAAGTCGCTCGCGCTGCCGTCGTGGCCGTGCACCGCCACGATGAGCGCGCGGGCCCCGCCCTCGGGTTCGTAGACGCGGCCGGTGGCGGTCTCGCCGTCGACGGCGAGGCTGATCGGCCGCACGGACACGCCGTCGTCGGCCGCGCCCGCGATGCCCGGTAGCCCGACCATGGCCGCCGCCACCACGCCCGCGACCGCACCGATTACCCGCAACCCTCGCCGATGAGCACGCACGTCCGGCATCGTCGCATGTCCGGGCGGTCCGGTCGGGAACCCACGCCGGGCCGGTCGGCGCGCCGGAACCGATGTGCCGGGGTGTGCCCGAATCAGGCTGCCGGCGGCTAGGATTCGACCATGCGTTCGATGGATGCCGCGGAGCGGCGGGCTCGACTCGGGGTGCGGCACCGGCTGACGGCGGCGGAGCGCGGCGACTCGGTCGAGTCGATCGTGCGGTCCCTGGTGGTGTTGCACGCGACCGACCCGGCCACCGTGTACCTCTCCGTCGCGGCGCGCTCGGCGGAGCTGGAGACCGGCCACGTGGAGAAGTCGCTCTACGACGACCGGACCCTGCTGCGCATGCTGGCCATGCGGCGCACCATGTTCGTCGCACCCGTCGATCTGGTGCCGGTGCTGCAGGCCGCGGTCGCCGACGCGCTGGCGCACAAGCAGCGCAAGACCTACGGGCGCTATCTCGAACAGTCCGGCGCGGTGCCCGGCAATGTCGTGAAGTGGTGGAACGCGGTCGAGTCGAAAACGCACGACGCCTTGCTGGCCCGCGGCGCGGCGACGGGAGCGCAGCTGAGCAAGGAGGTGCCCGAGCTGCGGACCCAGGTGGACACCGCGCCGGGCAAGCCGTACTCCAAGCCCACCAATATCACCACCTGGGTGCTGGTCACGCTCGGCTGCGAGGGCCGAATCGTGCGCGGCCGCCCCAATGGAACCTGGTCCAGCAGCCAATACACCTGGGCGCCCATCGAATCCTGGCTGCCCGACGGGATCGCGGTCATGCCGGTCGAGGACGCCCGCGCCGAGCTGGTCCGGAAGTGGTTGCGCGCCTTCGGTCCCGCGCCGGTGAGCGATCTCAAATGGTGGACCGGCTGGACGCTGGGCGAGGTCCGCAAGGCGCTGGCGCTGGTGGACACGATCGAGGTGGACCTGGGCGGGGAGACCGGCCTGGTGCTGGCCGACGATCTGGAGCCCACGCCCGCCCCGGAACCGTGGGCGGCGTTGCTGCCCGCGCTGGATCCCACGCCGATGGGCTGGCAATCGCGCGACTGGTATCTGGGGCCGCATCAGCCCGCCCTGTTCGACCGCAACGGCAATATCGGCCCGTCGGTGTGGTGGGACGGCCGCATCGTCGGCGGCTGGGCGCAGCGACCGGACGGCGACATCGCCTGGCGGCTGCTCGAGGATGTCGGCGCCGACGCCGAGCGCGCCATCGCCGCCGAGGCGGACCGGCTGCGCGGCTGGTACGGCGAGGTCCGCCCGATCCCCCGCTTCCGCACGCCGCTCGAACGCGAACTGTCCGCCTGACCCTCCGGCCCCGCGCGCGGCGCGCCCGATGATCACAGGCGCGCCGAACGCGGTTGCTGTGCGCGAGTATTCGGAGAATTTCTGCGGGCCCCGCCGCGGCGGACTGTTACTGTCGACCGTGTTGTTCGCACGATCCGGGCCCGGACTCGGGGAGGTCCACGGGTTCGGCCATTTCTTCGGAGTGTGTGTCATGGCGTTCTCGAATCGGCTGGTCTCCCCGGCTGCCCCGCGCACCGATCCGGCCGCCGCCGCGCCCGCCGGATCCCCGGACGCGCGGCCCGCACCGTATCTCACCGGGTTGCCGGGACGGCTCGACGAGCAGTGGGGCGATCCCTTCCGCGATGCGGCGCTGGGCATGTGCGCGGTGTTGTCCGCGACCGACGGCCGCATCGATCCGGCGGCGCGGATGCGGGTCGCACAGATGGTCGGGGCGCACGAGGTGCTCGGCCGCCGGCCCGCCGAGGACCTGCGAAACCGGTTCGAGGACAACTGCGCCCGGCTCATCATGGATCCGGCGTTCGGCCACGCCTACGTGATGGCCCAGATCGCCAAGGCCACCGAATATCCCGACCAGGCGGCCGCCGTGCTGCGCATCGGATTGACGGTGGGGCGAACCGATGGCGAACTCGGAGCACACGCGGCCACGGTGATTCGCGAGGCATGTCAGGTGCTGCGGTTGGACCCACGGGAATTCGGTCTGTAAAGCCCCCCTGGCTTTTGCTGGACATTGCCCGGAGCCGTCGCGCATTCTTGGGTCGTTTGCTGCCCAGCGAGGGGATCCACTCTGCATGGCGATCCAAGGGTTTCTCAATATCCTGCTCGACACCGTCCACCCGAATCGGGGCTGGCGGTACTGCGGATGGTGCGAAGGTACCGGGGCCGCAGGCTATTCCGAGGCGGGTTCGGCCATCCTGTGCACCGGCTGCGGGGGCATCGGCTGGCTCGTCGACCCGCCCGTTCCCCGGGCCTGAACCGGCTCCGAGCAGCGACGCGGCCCCGGGCGCATGGCACTCCCGGGCCCCGGGGACGCCACAAATTACGCGCGACAAATCG
>NZ_JBHWHH010000266.1:0-7208 GCF_042732555.1 Nocardia sp. NPDC059764 | reverse complement strand
CGGTGCTGAGGGCACCGCGCGCGGCCTGATGCGCGAGGCGCCGACTGATTTGGCGCCGTATGGGTAACTCGTCGGGGACATCCGAGAGCCGACCCGATCCTTGGCCGTCGGCCCGGTTGCTTACTGAAGGGGTTCCCTGAAGACCGGCAGCAGGCGCGGAGAGGCGGATAAGCATTCGCGTGCCGCGACCCGGAGCCGACGGTGCTGGGGGACGACCGCGCGGCCGGTGAAGACCGCATAGTCGGCGCGCTCGATCTCGTCGAGGATGCCGCCGTAGAGCGTGGCCGCCGTCCGGATGGCCGGGCGCACGCGCGGGGCCAGCAGCTCGATACCCGAGGTGGCGCGACGGTAGACACCCCTGTTGATCGCGATCATATGCGCGAGCGCACGGCGCACCCGCGGCTCGGTGCGGCCGGATTCGTGGCAGTGGAACAGCAATTCGTCGTCCACGCCGAAGGCCGCCAGTTCGTCGGCGGGCAGGTACACCCGGCCGCGGCCCAGATCCTCGCCGACGTCGCGCAGGAAGTTGGTGAGCTGGAAGGCTTCCCCGAGCGCAGCCGCGGCCGGTTCGGCCTCGGCGACCGGGACGACGGTGCCCAGCACCGGCAGCAGTTGCAGCCCGATGGCGGCCGCCGAGCCGCGCATGTAGTCCTCGAGCTCGCCCATGGTGGGGTAGCGGTCGCGGTATTGGGGCGCGCCCGGAATGTCCATGCGCATGGAGTCGAGGAACACCCAGAAGTGTTCGGCGGCAATCGAGTACCGGCGGATGGTGTCGGAGACCGCGAGCAGCACCCGCTGTTCGTGGCTGTCGCCGGGTTCGGTGGGCGCGTCGGCCAGCCGGGCCCGCAGTTCGTGTTCGATCCGGTCGAGCCGAGCCGCGGATTCGGCGGCGCGGCTGGGCGCGTCGCTCGCGTCGACGATGTCGTCGACCAGGCGGGCGAAGGCGTACAGCGCGTGCACGGCCGGTCTTCGCTCGGGTTCCAGCAGCCGGGTCGCGAGGAAGTAGGTGCGTCCGTGGGCGGCGGCGATGCGGCGGCAGTCGCGGTAGGCGCGGTCCAGCATCACGCGGGGCTGGGCGCGGGCGCGCCGGCGAGCTGATCGGAATGCGGGCGTCCGGCACGCAGTTTCAGCGGATCCACCTTGCACAGCGAGACCGCGGCCACCACGGCGGCGAGGATCGCGAGGGTGCCGTGCACATAGTCGGATACGGGTGCGCCGTCGGGCTGGAATATCAGCATGAGCCAGGTACACAACCCGACCAGGACCTGCAGTGTCCGGGTGGACAGCGCGAAGCCCGCGGCCAGGGCCAGCGGCCACGAGTAGTACCAGGGCAGCGCGGCGGGGGACAGGATCACGATGGCCACGAACGCGACCAGAATGCCGAGCACAGCCTCCTTCTCGCTGTTCTTGAACCGCCACCAGGCCCACACCAGGATGGCGACCATGGCGATCGCGCACAGCATGCGCGTCCACGGCAGCACCTTGTCCATCGGCAGCGGCGTCACCCAGGTGACGACGTGGGCCATGATGGTCGGCAGCGAGAGCCAGTTGATGATCTTCTTGGAGCCCGACAGCGCGGTGAGCCAGCCGATCTGGTGATCGCGCAGCCCGGTCGCGAAGGTGGCGACGGCGAACACGGCCGCGAACACCGCCACGCCGAGCGCGCCGATCTTGGCGAAGGTGCGCAGCGGATGCGGCAGTTCGCCCTCGTGCTGGGCGGCGCGGCGTTCGCGTTCGTGAATCATCCAGATCCACACCAGGAACGGCAGCGCCACGCCCGCGGTGGCTTTCACGGCCACGCCGATGGCGACCACCACGATGCCCGCGGCGTGATGGTGTTCGAGCACCAGCGCGATGCCCGCGGCCATCAGGCCGACCATGAGCATCTCGTTGTGCACGCCGCCGATCAGGTGGACGAGCACCAGCGGGTTGAGCACGGCCAGCCACAGCGCGGTGGTGGGCTTACCGCCCAGGTGCTTGGTCAGGTGCGGGACCGCCCACACCATGAGCGCCAGCCCGGGCAGCATGACCAGCCGCAGCGCGATGGTTCCGGCCACCACGTTGTCCCCGGTGATGGTGGTGATGGCGCGCCCGATGAGCAGGAAGACCGGCCCGTAGGGCGCGGTGGTGGTGGTCCAGACGGGGCTGACATTGTCGAGCAGGACCGCGGCGTTGGCCTTCAACTCCACCGGTCCGTACAGGTACGGGTTGATGTTGTCGCGCAGCATCGCGCCCTGCGCCAGATAGGAGTAGGCGTCGCGGCTGAACATGGGGACCGCGAACAGCAGCGGGAAGGTCCAGACGCCGACGATGCCGCGCAGTTCGTTGAGGGTGACCGAGGTGCCGGGCTGGCCGCCGATCACGATGCGCCCCAGCCGGACCCACGCGGTGATCATGGCGATCACGCCGAGCCACACGAACATCGACGACAGCACCAGGCCGTGCCCGAACCGCAGCCACGACAGGTGCATGGCCTCGAGCAGCGGGTCGCTGCGCCGCACGCCGCCCGCGCCGAAGCCGCCGAAGGTGATCAGCAGGGCGCCGAAGAAGCCGAGCGTCGCGGCGTGTCCCTCGGGGGTGCGGGCGAAGTCGGCGGCGTGGCGCACCCGGGTCTGCCAGCTCGTCCGGGCGCTCGGAGACGGAGCGTCAGGGTCGGCGGCATCCGTGGTGCTCGGGGCGCCGGCGGGACGCGTGGCGACAGCGCCGGTGTCGGGGGTGGCTGCGTCCATATCGGGGGTCGGCATAGGCGGTCGTTCCCCCCGGAAAGGTCAGCGGCGGCAGCCGCGTTGGTTCAGGACGCGGTCAGTCTAGTGCGTGTGCGCGGACGCCACCGCCCCGGTGTCGGCGGATCCGATACCGGCATGTCGTACGTCACCCGTGATGCGTGCCGCCGCCAGTCTGCCCGAAAGCAGCACGGTCGGCACGCCGACGCCGGGCACGGTGCCCGAGCCTGCGAGAACGACATTCGCGCGCCCGGCCACCAGGTTCCGGGTCCGGAACGGACCGGTCTGCCGGAACAGGTGTGCTGCCGAGAACGGGGTGCCCGCGAGCATGCCCCTGGCCCGCCAGGTGCGCGGGGTGTCGAGGTGGTCGACCCGGAAGTGCCGCGAAATGCCTTGGTAGCCGCGCGCTTCCAGCACCTGGAGCAGTTCGCGCAGGTAGTGCGGGCCGAGTTCGTCCCAGGCCAGCGGCGCGGCATCCAGATTCGGGCAGGGGGCGAGCAGCGAGAGCGGTTCGTAGCGGACGGTGTCGCGCAGGTGGCCCGCGGCGTCGATGTGCTGTTCGGGGCGGTCGATGTAGAGGGTCGGATCGGTGAGGGCGGGCCGGGTGAGCAGCAGCGACGGGTCGCTCATCAGCCCGCCGCGGCCGCGCCGGGCCGCGATTTCGGCGAAGGTCCGGTCCCATTCCGCGCCGAAGTCGATGGTGTGATGGGCCTGCACCGGCCAGGCGGCCGCCACCTCCGCGGGAATGGTGCCGTGCGCGACCACCGCGGACGGGGAGGCCCGCAGTCCGCGGCGATGCCGCAGTCCGAACCGGGTCAGCGACCCGATGTCGGCGGTCACCACCAGGGCGTCGCAGTCGAAGACGCGGCCGTCGGCGGTGTGCACGGCGGTGGCGCGGCGGCCCGTGTAGTCGACGCCGATCACCTCGGCGTTCAGTTCCAGGGTCCCGCCCGCGGCGGTGAACGCGCGGCCCAGCGCCGCGGCGATGGCCCGCATGCCGCCCTCGGGGTAGGTGACGCCCAGGCAGGTGTCCATGTACGGGATCGCGCCGTACACGCCGAGCGCCTGGTTCGGAGCCATGCCCGCGAACAGCGCCTGGAAGCTGAACAGCCGGGCGATGTCAGGATCCCGGATCACGCGACCGACCTTGGGGCCCAGCCGGCCGAACGCGCCGAGCCGTGCCAGCCGCGCCAGTGCGGTCCGCTTCTCCGGAATCCGCACCATATCCAGGGGCGACTCGAAGTTGGTGTCCATGAACTGCCGGAACTCGGCCTCGTACACGCCTGTCAGCCAGCCGCGCAGCCGCCGGTAGCGGCGGGCCGCGGCGGGGCCGCGCACCCGCGTGACCTCGTCGACCATCCGTTCCTCGTCGGAGTAGACGCCGATCTGGGTGCCGTCGGCGAAGCGCGCCCGGTAGGCCGGTGCCATGTCGAGGATCGTCAGGCCGACCGACTCCCGGGTGTGCCCGACCACGCCGAGCGCCTCGTCGATGAGTTCGGGCAGGGTGAGAATCGTTGCCCCGGAGTCGATCTCGTAGTCCGGTCCGCTGTAGGACCCGACCCGCCCGCCGGGGCGGTCGTCGCGTTCGAGCACGGTCACCTGCCGTCCGGCCGCCAGCAGGTGCAGCGCCGCGGCCAGCCCGGACAGTCCCGCGCCGACCACGACCACCCGATCGCTCGGTCCCGCAACCGTTTTCATGCCACCCTCCTGCCGCCCGTGCTGTCCGTCGAATCCGGCGTCAGTAGTGCCGCGCGGTGGCCGACAGCGCCATGCCGCGGAGCTGCCGGGCCGCGTCCGGTGTCACGGTGCTGGCGTCCAGCGCGGTCAGGGCCTGTTCGGTGAGCGAGGCGATGCGCCGCTCGACGGCGTCGACCGCACCGAGGTCGGTGAGGGCCGTGCGCAATTCGGCGACCTGCTCGGCGCTGAGGTCGGTGCCGAGGCTGGTGCGGATGAGCCCGGCGGTGGCGGGCGCGGTGGCGTCGGCGCGCCGCAGGGCCTCGGCGATGAGCACGGTGTGCTTGCCCTCGCGCAGGTCGTCGCCGGACGGCTTGCCGGTGACCGCCGGATCGCCGAACACGCCGAGCAGATCGTCGCGCAGCTGGAAGGCGATGCCGATGTCGGTGCCGAATTCGCGGTAGGCGGCGATCACGTCGGGGGAGGCCCCGGCCAGCGCCGCGCCCATGTGCAGCGGGCGTTCGATGGTGTAGGCGGCGGTCTTGAACCGGTTGATCCGCAGCGCGGCCTCCACCGACTCGTCGCCCGCGGATTCGCCGTGGATGTCGAGCAGCTGCCCGCCCAGCACCTCGGTGCGCATGGCCGCCCAGACCGGGGCGAAGCGGGCGGCGGCGTCGGCGGGCAGCCCGGCGTCGCGGGTCATGTCGTCGGCCCAGGCCAGGGCCAGGTCACCGATGAGGACGGCGACGCTGACGCCGTAGTGGTCGGCGTCACCGGTCCAGTGCTGATCCCGGTGCCGCTGTTCGTAATCCACGTGCACGGTCGGGAAGCCGCGCCGGGTGCGCGAGGAGTCGATGATGTCGTCGTGGATCAGCGCGCACGCCTGCACCAGTTCCAGCGCCGAGCAGGCGGTGAGCACCGCATCGGCGTCCGGGTCCTCGGGGCTGCGGCCCGCGCCCAGCCAGCCGGTCCAGGCGAAGGCGGGGCGGGTGCGCTTGCCGCCGCGAATGACGAAGTCCTCCAGGGCCGCGGCCGCGTCCACGAAGACCGGGCCGAGGGGTTCGACGATCGGTTCGCGGGTGCGGAAGAAGGCGGTGAGACGATCCTCCACGGCGGCGACGAGTGATCCCGCGCCGACCGGGTGGCGGGTCGGGGTACCGGGTCCGGCGGACAGGGCAGCCTCCTTGGTGAGTGCGCGGCGCGGCGCGAGCGCGATTCCCCCGGTGATCGGTCCCGGTGCGCGTGCGACGATGGCGAACGTCCCCGATGACCGGCCCGATCGCGCGGGCGTCAGGTCCGCGCGCGGGGTTCGCCCCGACTCTACCGACCATGGGGTCGCGGCCGGGAATCGGTCGGGCCCGGTCCGGTCCCACCTGCTGGGATAGGCACAGGTCGGGGTCCGGGGCCCGGGTGCGGGCCCGTAAAATACTGGCGTGAGTTTCGACAATGTACGGGGATATTCGACCCCTGGCCGAGTTTCCCGCACACCCCATGTGTCCGGAACTCGCTCGGTGGTGCAGCAGCTGGGCCCCCGTCCGGACGGGTCGATTCCCTTCTCGGTCGAGTTCAATCCGCCGCGTGACGCCGCCGGCGAGGCGCGCCTGTGGCGGGCCGCCCGCGAGTTCGAGCGGCTGCATCCGGCGTTCGTGTCCATGACCTACGGCGCGGGCGGATCCACCCGCGACCGCACCATCCGGGTCACCGGCGAGCTGGCGCGCGAGACCACGCTGCTGACCGTCGCCCACCTGACCGCGGTGGACCACTCGGTCGCCGAACTGCGCTCCATCGTCGGCGCGTACGCCGACTCGGGCATCCGCAATCTGCTGGTGCTGCGCGGCGATCCGCCGGGCGACGTGCTGGGCGAGTGGCTCAAGCACCCCGAGGGCGTCGAGTACGCCGAGGAACTGGTGCGCATCGTGCGCGACCTGGGCGACTTCCACGTGGGTGTCGCCTCGTTCCCGCAGGGTCACCCGCGCTCCACCGACCTCGACGACGACACCCGCTTCCTGGTGTCGAAACTGCGCGCGGGCGCCGAGTATTCGATCACCCAGATGTTCTTCGACGTGGATCACTATCTGCGCCTGCGGGATCGGGCCATCGCGGCCGATCCGATCGAGGGCGCGAAGCCGATCATTCCCGAGCTCATGCCGGTCACCTCGCTGCGCACGGTCGAGCGCGCGGAGGAGCTGTCGGGCCGTCCGCTCCCGGCCAAGGTGATCGAGCGGCTGCGCAAGGCCGCGGGCACCGGGCCGGAGGAGGATCGCGCGGCGGTCCGGGCCGAGGGCATCCAGATCGCCACGGAGATGGCGCAGCGCCTGATCTCCGAGGGCGCGCCCTGCCTGCATTTCATCACGCTGAATTTCGCCAAGGCCACCAGCGAAGTGCTGGCGAATCTGGGCTATTCGGTCTCGGCCGCTCCGGCGAACGCCTGAACGGACCGGTTCGCACCGTGAATCGGCTCCGGCATGCCGGAGCAAATCACCGGAGTGCACTGGTCAGCGGAGTACCTTCCCCTCACGACTCGTGACCTCGAGGGGAGCCCTTCATGTCCGTGTTCCATCACTTCGCCCGGGTGGCCGGCGCTGTCAGCGCCTGCGCCGTGCTCGCCGCCGCCGGACCGGCAACCCTGGCGGGACCCGCCGCCGCGGCCCCGGCGCAGGCCGATACCGGCGATGCCGCGGTCGCCGCGGTGAGCCCTGAAGCCGCCGCCGCGCTGGCCGCCATCACCGCGGTGAACCAGACCACCGGCCGCGCCGACACCACGGCTCGCCCCGACACCACCGGCCGGTCCGATGCCGCCAGTCCGTCGGC
>NZ_JBHWHH010000265.1:0-7287 GCF_042732555.1 Nocardia sp. NPDC059764 | reverse complement strand
GATCCGGGCCCGCCGTTCGTCGTCTCCGCAGAAATCCCGGCCCCGTGCGACGCACGGCGTCCCCACATGCCCTCCGCTGTAAACGGGTAGCCGACTACTCGCGATTAGCTGGTAGGACGCTTCTAACGTCGAATCCGCGCCGAAAGGTTCGGCGCATGGAGGCGAACGCCATGATCGACATCATCACCCTGCGCGGCACCGGGGAGCAGCGCAATTCCGACGGGGCACCGGCGGGCATGCTGCACGATGTCACCAAGCTGCTGGACACGAGCAAGTTCAGCGCGTTCGAACCGGACTGGCCCGCCGAGATCGGCCCGGTGCCCAGCACCTGGGGCTCCTCGCTGGACACCTCGGTGCGGCTCGGGGTCGCGGCCGGGGTCAAGGCCATCCAGGATTCGCCGAATGTGTGCGGCCTGCTGAGCTATTCGCTCGGCGGGATCGTGGCCAGCACGATCCTGCAGGGTGTGCACGCGGGCGTCTACACCAATGTCGACGGGTCGCCGCTCGAGATCGCGTTCACGGTGAACATCGCCAACCCCATGCGCCGCAAGGGCCAGTCCGTCGGCGACCTGTGCCCGCCGCAGACCTACGGCCTGCACGGTCAGCGCGGCGCCTGGCCGGCGGGCCTGGACGTGCGCGAGTACGCCAACCCCAACGACATCATCACCTCCTCCCCCGGCGACTCCCCGCTGCGCGCCATCGACACCGTGATCTCCCCTTTCTCCCTCGTCGAGGGCGCGCGCATCGGCAACCTCACCCCGATGCTGTTCCACGAACTGCTGAACTTCCTGCTCCAGAACCCGGTCGCCAACCTGGACCGCTACGCCGCCGCGGTGCGCGGCCTGCTCGGCTACCTGACGCCCTGGCCCGACGGCGAGCACGTGCGGTACTCCGGCCACAACATGCCCGGCACGAACGTGCTGTGGACGACCCACGCGGCGGAATACCTCAACGCCCACTACTGAACGCCCGTCCACGACGCCGCGTGGGCGGCGGGATAGATTGCTGCACGGGTTCACAGTCCTACACCTGCGCTACGCCCACTCGGGTGATCCGGCCCGGGGCGCCGAGTTGCTCGCGCCGTTGCGGCAGGTGGCCACACCATTGCTGGACACCACGTGTATCCACCATGACCCGGCGCATCCGATGCCGGTCCCGGCCATCGACGCCTTTCTGGCGGCCGCGGCCGGGCAGCCGATCGATTTCGCCGAGATCCGGACCCTGGGCGGGGCGATCGCCCGGCAGTCGCTGTCCCCCGGCATGATCGCCGGACGCCACGCGCTCGGCCATGCGCGCGGACTGATCGGCTACCCGGCACCCGAGGCCGACGACTAGTCACGCGACGGTGATGCGCTTCACGGCTCCCACAGCGATAGATTGCCGAGTGAGAGCTAGTGAGGTGATTCGTGGGTGATCTTCCGAGTGACGGCGAGGAGAACGGTGCGCGGCCGCGGGTGCGTCTACACGTCCTGGGCGGACTGGCGGCCACGGTCGAGGGACGGCCGGTCGATCTGGGCGGGCTGCGGCAGCGGAGTTTGCTGGCGGCATTGATCGCGGCGTTCCCGCGGGAGGTGTCGGCGGATCGGCTGCTCGAACAGGTGTGGCACGATGCCGTGGAACCGTCGGTGGGGTCACTGCATTTCGGGATCTCGAAGCTGCGCGATCGACTCGAGCCCGACCGGCGGCGCGGCGCGCCGGGCGTGATCGTCCGGTCCGCCACCAGCTACCAGTTGGATCTGGCCGCCGATCGGATCGACGCGCATCGCTTCACCGGGCACCTCGCGACGGCCGAAGCAGCCTGCGCCACCGGCGATTCCGCTACAGCGCTGCGGGCCTATGAGTCCGCGCTCGACGAGTGGCGTGGCGCGCCGTACGCCGATATCGCCGATGCCGATTTCGTCCGGCCGGAGATCGCGCGGCTCACCGCGCTCGAGCTGCGGGCGCGAAAAGCGCTGGTGGAGTTGCGGATCGACACCGGACACGCCGAAGCCGCGCTGCTCGACGCGGAGGCGTTGGCGGTGGCGCATCCGCTCGACGAACGCGTCTGGGAGTTGACGGCGCTGGCCCGCTACCGGGCCGGACGCCAATCCGACGCGCTGGCGGCACTGCGGGATATCCGCGATCGGCTCGACACCGAGCTGGGTATCGAACCCGGGCTCCGGCTGCGTGAGCTGGAGACCGCCATCCTGCGCCACGACGAGGAGCTGCTGCGTGGATCGGAGGCCCCCGCCCGGGTTGTCGTCACCGTGCCCGAGACCGCGCCGGCCTGTCCCATGCCGGTGCCCCGGACCCAATTGGTCGGCCGCACCGCCGAACTCGACGACATCGGCCGCGCCGTGCGCTCTACGCGCCTGGTGACACTGGTCGGCACGGGCGGGGTCGGCAAGACCCGGCTGGCCGTCGAGACCTGCCGGCGACTGCCCCACGTGACGGGCTCCGGGGACGAGCCGTGGTGGGTCGATCTGGCCTCGGTCGAGTCCGACGACCTGGTCGCCGCCACCATCGCCGAGTCGCTGCAGGTCCTCGGCGCCAGCACACCCGATCGCCTCGCCGATATCGTCGCGAACCGGGAAGGCACACTGCTGCTGGACAATTGTGAACACGTCCTCGACGGGGTCGCCCACGTGGTGCACACGCTCCTGATCCGATGCCCCGGCATCCGGGTCCTGGCCACCAGCCGCGAGCCGCTCGCGGTCGACGGCGAGCACATCGTCGAGGTACCGCCGCTGGACGAGTCCGAGGCCGTCGCGCTGTTCGCCGCGCGGGCCGCGGGCGTGGTGGCGGGCTGGTCCTTGAACGAGTCGGTGCGCGAACCGGTCCGGCGGATCTGCGCCGACCTCGACGGCATCCCCCTCGCGGTGGAATTGGCCGCCGCGCAACTGCGGGTGCTGTCCGAGCAGCAGATCGCCGACGGCCTGGCCGACCGCTTCACGCTGCTCTCCGGCGGCGCCCGCACCGCGCCCGCGCGGCAGCGCCGCCTCGCGGACACCATCGACTGGAGCTACCGGCTGCTCGATCCCGCCGAAGCTCGGCTGCTGCGCGATGTCGCGGTCTTCGCCGGAAGCTTCGACATCGACGCCGCCGCGGCCGTGCACGGCGTCTCGAATTCGATGGCCGTGCTGGAACCGTTGACCGGTCTGGTGCGCCGATCGCTGCTGCGGGTGCGGCCCGCGTCGTCGCCGCGCCGCTATCGGATGTTGCAGAGCATCCGCGAATTCGCGCTCGCCCGTTGCGCAGCCGGCGAGCTGGAGCGGGTGCGCGCGGCGCACCGCCGCTGCGTGCTGGACCGGGCCGAGGCCGCCGCGATCCATCTGCGGGACGCGCGCTCGGCGGAGCTGATGGACGCGCTCGGCGCGGATGTCGCCGAGCATCGGGCCGCCATCGCCTCCGCCTTCGCGGTCGGCGACCCCGGGTACGTGCTGCGGCTGGCCGCGGCCCTGCACTGGTTCTGGTATAGGCGCGGGTTCATCGCGGAAGGGATCGTGGCCGTCACCAACGCCCTCGACGCGACCGCTGCGCCCGGGCACGGGGTCGAACCCGGCACGCTGTCCATGGCCCTCGGCGGACTGGGTGGGCTGCACTATCTGTCCGGCGATCCGCTCCGGGGTGCGGCGGCTACGGCACGGGCCCAGCAGGTGGCGGCCGAGGCGGGCGATCTCGACACCGCCGCCTGGATGCGGGCGTGGACCACCTACATGCGCGCGATCGCCGAGCCCACCCCCGAGGCGGCCGTCACCGCCTCGGCCGCGGTCACCGCCGCCCGCGCGGACGCCAGACCGTGGCAGTTGGCGGAGGCGTTGATGATCGAAGGCATGATCCTGCGGTTCAGCAACCGCCCCGAGGAAGCACGGGCAGCGCTGCGGGAAGCGGTCGCGGTCGCCGAACGCTGCGGGCACCGCTGGTCGGGGGCTTCCGCGTCGTGGACGCTGGCCCGCTGTGCTCTGGACGCCGGTGACATCACCGACGCGCGGACCGCGTTGCGCACCATGCAGACCGCGCTGGAACCGGACGGGGACGTGACGTCATGGCTGGTGATGGTGCAGTTGGCCGCGGCGCTCGCGGCCCGCAGCGGCCGTCCCGCGGACGGTGCGCGGATGCTCGGGGCGGTGCGCACCCTGGGTGGGCGGATCGGGTTCCTGCCGGAGGTGATGGATCCGGTCGACGCGGTCCGCGAGGCGGCCGAGGTCCGGTCGGCGCTGTCGGAGGCCGAGTTCGAGGAAGGCGTGGCGGCCGGCGCGACGTTGACTCGCGCCGAGGTGAACGCCCTGGTCAGCGCCTGACCTCCGAGTCGGCCGGTGATGCTGGGCGGCAGCTAAGTTCGCGATAAGCGTCCTGCGGTCTCCTGAATATCGATCAGCACCATCGACTTTCAGGAGCCCCATGCCCAGCGTCTTCGATCCGGCCGCGCCGGCCGGTCTCAACCGACACCCGATTCCGGCCGCCACCGTCGTCGAACGCCTGCGCGCCGCCGTCGCCGGCGCCGTCCACACCCCTGGTGAGGACGGGTATGAGCGCTCGGCGGCCGGATTCAATGCGGCGATCGAGCACGCGGCCGCGGCCGTCGTGGTGGTCAGCAGCGCCGCCGACGTGGCGGCCACCGTGCGCGTCGCCGTCGAGACCGGCTACACCATCGCGGTGCGGGCGACCGGTCACGGGGTGCTGCCGACCCCCGCGGACAGCATCCTCGTCGACACCACCCTGCTCGACGCGATCTCGATCGACCGCGATCAGCGCACCGCGACCGTGGGCGCGGGCGTGCGCTGGCAGCAGGTCCTCGACGCCGCCGCCCCGTTCGGGCTGGCCGGGCTCGCCGGGTCCTCGACCAGCGTCGGCGTCGTCGGGTACACCCTCGGCGGCGGTCTGGGCCCGATCGCGCGCACCTACGGTTTCGCCGCCGACCATGTCACCGCCATGGAGGTGGTGACGGCCGACGCGACCCTGCGCCGCGTCACCCCCGACACCGAACCCGAACTGTTCCGGGCCCTGCTGGGCGGTGGCGCGGCCTTCGGCATCGTCACCCAGATGACGTTCCGGCTCTTCCCGATCCACACCCTGTACGCCGGTAGCCTCACCTACCGCATCGAGGACGCGGCGGTCGTGCTGCGGGCATGGCGGAACTGGGTGGCGGCAGCGCCCGAAACGGTCACCAGTTCGGTCGCGATCCTGAATCTGCCGCCGCTGCCGGAGATTCCGGAACCGCTGCGCGGAGCCACGGTGCTGACCCTGCGCTACGCCCACGTCGGCGACGCCGCCGAGGGCGCCGCGGTGCTGGCCCCGCTGCGCCCGGTCGCCGCGCCATTGATGGACACCATCACCGAAATGCCTTATACGGCTTTGGCTTCCATCCACAATGACCCGACCCATCCGATGCCCGCCCTGGATCGGGGAACCTTGCTGCGGGAACTGCCGGACGCGGCGCTCGACGCCCTGCTCGGGGCGGTCGTGGGGGCGCCGATCAATATGGCCGAGATCCGGGTGTTCGGCGGTGCGATCGCGCGGGAGCCGCAGTCGCTCAACACCATCGCGGGCCGTCACGCGGCGTTCCAGGTCTTCGCGGTCGGCGTGCTGGCCCCGCCGGTCGCCGACGTGGTCCCCGCCGCGCTCGACCGGGTGGCTACGGCACTGGACCGATGGAGTCTGGACGCCGCCACCCCGAACTTCGGCCTGAATCCGCTCGGCGGGGCGGCGGACACCCTGGCGGCCTGGACCGCGCCGCAGCGCGAACGCCTCGTCGACACGCGCCGCCGCTACGACCCGGCCGGGGTGTTCGCTCCGGCCGCGCGCTGGAACCTGCCGGTGCGCTGAGCTCCGGTTTCCGCGCCGAGCGCCGACGGGACCTGCCGCTGGTCGAGAGACCCCGCGGGGTGCGGCAGGTCCTGCGGTCGCAACTTCTTACCCACCGGTAGGGTCTGCTGGCAGAATGACGGGGCGCTCCGGCGGCGGGTGCGTGAACAAGGAGGTTGCGCGTGGCATTCGGTGATTTTCAGAACGAGATCTACTTCAACGGGTTGCGCGGGGTGGTCCCGGCGATGCCGGTGAGCTACGCGGATCTGGCCGAGCGGGCGCGGGCGGCGATGCCGCCGTCGGTGTACTCGTACGTCGCGGGCGGCGCGGGCGACGAACGGACCCAGAATGCCAATGTGGCGGCGTTCGATCGGTGGGGTCTGATGCCGCGCATGTTCGTCGGCGCGAAAGAACGCGACCTGTCCGTCGAGTTGTTCGGGAGCACCTGGGCCGCACCGGTTTTCATGGCACCTGTCGGGGTGATCGGTTTGTGCGCGCAGGACGGGCACGGGGATCTGGCGACCGCGCGGGCGGCGGCGCGCACCGGGGTGCCGATGGTGGCGTCCACACTGACGGTGGACCCGATGGAGGACGTCGCCGCCGAATTCGGTGACACCCCCGGCTTCTTCCAGCTCTACACCCCCACCGACCGTGACCTGGCCGCGAGCCTCGTCGAGCGCGCCGAGCAGGCCGGGTACAAGGGCATTGTCGTCACCCTCGACACCTGGGTGACCGGGTGGCGGCCGCGCGACCTGTCGACCGGCAACTTCCCGCAGCTGCGCGGACACTGCCTGGCCAACTACTTCACCGACCCGGTGTTCCGGGCGAGCCTGGCCAAGTCGCCCGAGGAGGATCCGCAGACGGCGATCCTGCGCTGGATCCAGGTCTTCGGCAATCCGCTCACCTGGGCCGACCTGCCGTGGCTGCGGTCGCTGACCAAGCTGCCGCTGATCGTGAAGGGCATCGGCCATCCCGATGACGCGCGCCGCGCCAAGGATCTGGGCGTCGACGGCATCTACTGCTCCAATCACGGTGGTCGCCAGGCCAATGGCGGGCTCCCGGCCCTGGACATGCTGCCGGGCGTGGTGGCGGCCGCGGACGGGCTGCCGGTGCTGTTCGACTCCGGGGTGCGGTCCGGCGCGGACATCATCAAGGCGCTCGCGCTGGGCGCGTCGGCGGTCGGCATCGGGCGGCCCTACGCGTACGGGCTGGCATTGGGCGGCGCGGACGGGATCGTGCACGTGCTGCGCACGCTGCTGGCGGAGGCGGATCTGATCATGGCAGTGGACGGGTATCCGACGCTGAAGGATCTGACGCCGGACGCGCTGCGGCCCGTCACGGTGTAGCGCGGCGATTCGGCACTGTGCACCAACCGGACCCGTCCGGGTCCGGCAATCCGCCGAATTGCGTTGAAGGGCAATATTTCCTGTTACACGGTGTCCTGGAGTCCGGCGCCACCCCCCGTGGGGGGTGGGGGCTCCCCCCGCAGGGAAAACCTGAACG
>NZ_JBHWHH010000264.1:0-7319 GCF_042732555.1 Nocardia sp. NPDC059764 | reverse complement strand
GTGCCGGACCGGCCACCGAGCCGTGGGTCCCGGTGTGCTGGGGCAGCTCCTCGTCGAGGGGAATCCAGTCCTCGTGCCGCTGCGAGATCCGCCCGCCGGAGACGGCGATGGCCGTGGCGGCGAGGTCGACGGCCAGGCTGGCGTCGTCCTCGTCCATGGCCAGGATCGACAGGCTCAGCGGTTGCGCGGTCAGGCTCGGTCCCGGCGTGGGAGCGAGCGGGTCGGTGGTCGCGGCCGCCGGGCAGCCGGTGGACAGCATGATCGCGGCGGCCAGGAATTCGACCGGGGTGGCCGCGGCCAGACGCGCGCCCTGGGCCGCGGCGCTGATCAGGCTGTGCGGCGTCGGAAGTCCCTGCGGCAACGGCAGAGTGGGGACCGCGCCCCAGCGGTGCAGCGGCGGGAACATGTCGAAGTCGGAGCGACCCAGCCAGCGGCGGTGGCACAGGAGGGCGAGCCGCGAGGCGGTGTCGCGCAATCGGGTCTGCTCGGCTTGGAAGCTGAGCGTGATCCGCCGGCAGGGCAGCAGCGCGATGGGGCGGGGAACGGAAGGAACAATCACTACGGTCATGAGGCAGCTCGTTCTCTTCGCGGCGGGGTCAACCCTGCACGTCGGCCGGCATCGGGGTGGTGCGGCTGCGGCGCCAGGCCGCGCCGAGGGACAACGCCGAGACGGCGAACATCGCCATCAGGATCAGCGTCGCGAAGAACAGCGTCGCGCTGGCTTCGAGACTGCGGCTGCCGCGGTACCAGATCGCCATGGCCGCCAGAATTGGACCGCTGGTCAGGAGTGCCGGTATTAAAGACAGCAAACCAATAGCAAAAAATTTTGATTGTGGTGGGGCTTGCTTGACCGCGTCGAACCATGCGGCGAGGCGCTGGCTTTCTCTCGGCGACGTTGCTGTCCCGACCATTCTTGCGACACCTCCACATTGTCCGAAAATGCGGTCCCACCAGTATGGCCTGAGTGACGTTAGCGCATCGAACGGTTTCGGAAGGTGAAGTTTTATCGAAAGGTGACCACTCGGTTTGTTCTGTCGCGAATGGGCCGCGACGTTTTTTCGCCCGGCCTCGTCATTCGCCAACCATTAGCCGTGGTCGACCGATCAGTTTTGTGACGCTCATCGCTTCGGCGATGGGCGAGTCGCGCGGAAATCCCCGATCCGCGCGGCCGCCTATGGACCCGCCCAGAGCTGGACGGGCAGCTCCTTCAGCCCGTGCATGAGGGTGCTCGGATGCCATTCCAGCTCCTGCGCCGGGCGCGCCAGACGCAGGTCCGGGAATCGGGAGAGCAAGGCCGAGAAGGCGACTCGCGCTTCCAGGCGAGCCAGGGGAGCGCCGACGCAGAAGTGGATGCCGTGGCCGAAAGCCAGATGGCCGCCGGTGTCGCGGGTCGGATCCAGGGCGTCGGGTTCCTGGTAGCGCTCCGGGTCGCGATTGGCGGCGGGGAGTGCGACGAAGACGAATTCGCCTGCGGGGATGTCGGTTCCGGCGATGGTGACCGGTTCGGTCGTGTGGCGGACGGTGCTCATGTTCACCGGTCCGTCGAAGCGCAGGAACTCCTCGATGGCGGCCGGAATCGCGTCCGGATCGGTCTGCAAGGCGCGCAACTGTTCCGGGTTGCGCAGCAATGCGAGGGTGCCGTTGGCGATCAGGTTCACGGTGGTGTCGTGGCCCGCGATCAACAGCAGCGTGGCCATCCCGACCAGTTCGGTCTCGGTCAGGGTGTCGCCGTCGTCGGCCGGCAGCACCAGCGCCGACAGCAGATCCGATTCGGGGCGTTCCCGTTTCGCCCGCACCAGCCTGGTCAGATAGTCCGCCATGGCCGCCGCGGCGCCGGCCCGATTCTCCTCCAGCCCCGCCACCGCGACGAGTGCCCGAGTCCACTCCTGGAAATCGTCGCGATCCCCGAGCGGCACCCCCAGCAACTCGCAGATCACCGTGATCGGCAGCGGTTCCGCGAACTCGCGCAGCAGATCCACTTCGTCCCGGCCCGCCAGCGCGTCGAGCAGCCCGTCGGTGATCTCCTCGATTCGAGGCGCCAGCTCGGCGACCCGCCGCGGCGTGAACGCCCGGGTCACCAGCTTCCGCAATCGTGTATGCCCCGGCGGATCGGTGCTCAGCATGTGGGTCAGCACCGCCAGCTGCTTCGGATCCGACGGCGGCGCACCGCGTTTGCGGCTGAGCAGCTCGTCGTTGACCGCCGCCGCCTTGCGCAACCGCGGATCGTTCAACGCGGCCCGCCCCGCCGCGTAGTCCAGCACGACCCACCGCACGATCCCGTCCGGGAATCGCACCTGCCGCACCGGGCCGTCCTCGCGCCAGCGACGGTAGTGGGCGTGCGGGTCGGCGAAGAATTCCGGACCGAGCGATTCGATACGGTCCAGGGCTTCGAGATCGGCCATGGTTCCGACACTAGCGGATGGAATCGGTTGCGGCGAAGGCTGTTTCGCAACTATGTAAAGAATTCTGTACATACTGTCGTGTTTTCTTTACACTGATCGCATGCCCTACGAGGAGAAGCGAACCTGGATCCTGGGTGTCGTGGCCGTCGTCTCGTACGCGATCTACCTGATCGTCGTGCTGGTGCGGGCGCGGCACGCGGCGCTGGTCGAGGTCGCCTATGTCGCGCCGATGCTGTGGGCGATCGGTGGTTCCATCGCGGCCTCGATCGTGGCTGCCATCGCCATCGCTATCGGGTCCCGCGATCGCGACCGGCGCGATCAGCGCGACCGTGAAATCGACCTGCGCGGAACGCATGTCGGCCAAGCATTCGTCGTTCTCGGCGCCATCGCGGCGCTGGTGCTGGCCCTGGTCGACGGTGACACCTTCTGGATCGCCAATGTCATCTACCTCGGATTCACGCTGTCCGCGGTCGTCGGCGCGGCCGCCAAGCTGGAGGCCTATCGGCGGGGGATGCGGCCATGGTGAAACCCACGAAGGTCACCAACAACATTCGCGCCCTGCGGTTCTCGCACGGCGAGATGACCCAGGCCGAGCTGGCCGACCGGCTCGGCGTGACCCGGCAGACCGTCAACGCCATCGAACAGGGCAAATACTCACCGTCGCTGGAGATGGCGTTCCAGATCGCCCGGGTGTTCGGTGCACCGCTGGACGAGATCTTCGAATATCCGGAAGGGGAAGAGTCATGAAAGCCATCACCCAGGACGTGTACGGCACCGTTGATGTGTTGTCCTACAGCGATATTCCCACCCCGCATCCGGGTCCGGACGGGGTTCTCGTCCGGGTTCGTGCCGCGGGTGTGGACCCCAGTGTCTGGCACATGATGACCGGCGAACCGCTGGTCGCCCGGCTCGCGCTGGGCCCCGGCAAACCCCGGGAGCGGGTGCGCGGCTGGGACGTCGCGGGCATCGTCGAAGCGATCGGCCCGAAGGTCACCGCATTCGAGCCCGGAGACGAGGTCTTCGGGACGGTCCCCGGTTCGTTCGCCGAATTCGCCGCCGCCCCTGCGGTCAAGCTGCAAGGCAAGCCCGCGAACCTGAGCTTTGAACAGGCTGCGGCGCTACCGATCTCGGGTACGACCGCGCTCACCGGCTTGCGCGACGCGGGCCGCCTCGAAGCCGGTCACCGTGTGCTGATCATCGGCGCCTCCGGCGGTGTCGGTCACCTGGCGGTCCAGCTCGCCAAGCACTACGGCGCGGAGGTGACCGGTGTGTGCTCGGGTGCGTCCGCGGCCTTCGTCACCGGGCTCGGCGCGGATCACGTCATCGACTACCGGACCGAAAAGCTCAGCGGCCGTTACGATCTCATCCTCGATATGGCCGGAAACCGCCCGCTGGCGTTGTTGCGCTCCCTGCTGACCGAGACCGGCACCCTGGTTCTCGGCGGGGGTGAGGGCGGCGGCCGCTTCTTCGGCGGCCTGGGCCGTTCGGTGCGCGCCGAGTTGCTCTCACCCTTCTCGCGGCAGCGTCTGCGCGCCCTGTTGGCCCTGCCCAAGCCCGAAGCCCTGGTCACGCTTGCCGAACTCGCGACCGCGGGTGCAGTCGTCCCGCACATCGACCGCACCTACGCCCTGCCCGAAGCGCCCGCCGCCATCGCGCACCTGGCCGCCGGCCACTCGCGCGGCAAATCGGTCATCGTGGTCAGCTGACTCGGAAAACGTCCGATCGGCTCCGGCTGTGACACTGCCCGGCGCACAGGTGAATCAGTAAGGTCGGCGGACAGGAGCGGGGCCGTGGTCCCGATAGATGCCATACGGGGCATCTATCGGCCGGGTCAGTCCAGTCGGCCGTAGATCAGGCGCAGGATCGCTTCGGTGAGGTCGTCGAGGCCGCGAGTCACCTCGTTCGGGGGCGCCGCGGACAACTGCGACAGCCGGCCGTCGCGCATCAGGGTGACGAGAATCGCCAGCGTTGCCGAGTCGATGCCCTCGGGAGCGAGGCCGGCCGCGCGGTCGCGCTCGATCTTGGCGGCCAGCGCGCTGGTGAATCGGTTCTGGATGGTGGCGATGAATTCGGTCAGTGGCGGGTAGTTGTTGTCGTATCCCTCCAGTGAGCAGACCAGGATCGTGCTGTTGTCGTGCCAGATCGCGGCCGTCCCGGCGAGTTGGGTGCGCAGGAGCTCGCGCTGCGGGCCGGCGGACGGCAGCCAGACGTGGGTCTTGGCGTAGCCGTCGCTCACATCCTCCATCAGGCGCGCGAGAACCGCGTGTTTGGACGGGAAATAGAAGTAGAAGCTGGTGCGCGAAATGCCTGTCGCGGTGGTGATGTCGTCGACGGTCAAGTTGGCCATCGGCTTCTCGGTCAGCAGCCGGCGGGTCGCGTGGAGGATCTCGGCCTCGCGCTGATCACCCTTCGATACGGCGCCGCGGCGGCGCAGTCCTTCGGTCGTGACTCGGGTCTGGTTCACCTTGCGTCCGCCCTGCTGCGCCATGTGTTCACCCTATTCGAGTTGCATTCCTGTAATGGACGTGGCGTCTATCATAATCGACACTGTGTCGATTCCGTCGTAGGGTTTCACGAATGACCTCCCCGCTCGAGCATCGGCGTTCCCCCTCGCCGACCGCGATCGTGCTGACCATGGCCAGCACCGTGTTCCTTCTGGCCATGGCCCAGACCCTGCCGGTGCCCGCGCTGCCGCAGATCGGTGTGCAGCTCGGTGTCTCGGCGACCACCGTCGGATGGGTCACGACCGCGACCATGCTGGCCGCCTCGGCGCTGACGCCACTGCTCGGGCGATTGGGTGATGTCTACGGACACAAGCCGGTCATCCTGGCGACGCTGGCGGTGACGCTGGCCGGCAGCTTGATCGCCGCCTCGGCGCACAGCATCGATCTACTCATCGTCGGAAGGGCCTTGCAGGGGGCCAGTTTCGGACTGTTCCCGCTGGCGATCAGCGTGCTGCGCCAGGAACTTCCCGCCGAGCGCCTGACCGGGGCGCTGGCCGTCACCGCGTCCACGCTGGGCGTGGGCAGCGGTGTCGCGCTGGTGGCCACGGGTCTGCTGACGCAGGGCGGCGCGGATTACCGTCGCATCTTCTGGCTGTGCGTCGTGCTGACGGTGGTGGTGCTGGCGCTGGCGTTCTTCACCCTGCCGCGGCGCGCGGGCCAGGGCGGTCGCGTCGACTATGTGGGCGCCGCCGTGCTCGGTGTCGGTCTGGTCTGCTTGCTGCTGCCGATTTCCCAAGGCCACGAATGGGGTTGGGGCAGTGTCCGGGTGATCGGACTGTTCATCGCCGCGGTGGTCGTGCTGGCCGGGTTCCTGGTGCTGCAGTCCAAGCTGCGTTCGCCGCTGGTGGCGACCTCGCTGCTGGCGCATCGCCCGGTCGCGGTGACCAATCTGGCCAGCTTCTGCGTCGGTTTCGCGATGTTCAGCGTGTTCCTCGGGGCGACCTACTTCGTGGCGACGCCGCGGGCGCTGGCGGGCTTCGGTTTCGACGCCTCCGTACTGCGCACCAGCGTGGCCTTCATGCTGCCGGGTGCGGTGGTCTCGGTCGTGATGGGCCCGATCGCCGGCCGCCTGGTCGGGCGGATCGGGGCACGCTACGTCCTGTTGCTCGCCAGCATCATCGGCCTGTTCGCACTCACCGCCCTGGCGCTGCTGCACACGACCGGCTCGGAAGTCGTTGTCGCACTGATCATCGCGAATGCCGCCATCGCGATCGCGTACGCCGCCATGCCCGCTCTCCTGGTCGCCAATGTGGCGCCGCACGAGACCGGCATCGCCAACTCGATCAACTCGATCATGCGCACCATCGGCGGCGCGATCGGCAGCGCCCTGGTCGTCACCATCCTCACCAGCGACACCCTCGGCCACGCCCTGCCCAACGGTGCGGTGATCGCGCTCCCGGCCGAAGGCGCCTACCGCATCGCCTTCCTGACGGGTGCGGCCTTCTTCGCGGTGGCGGCGCTGCTGGCCGGCTTCGGCCTCGGCCACACCGGCCGCCGCCTGACCCCGCATGAGGTCGAGGAGGACGCCGCCCTGGCCTCCGCCGGCGAATTCGCCACCGCCTCCGCTGCCCTCTGACCCGAATACGCCCGAACCCCTCCGCCGTCCGTACGGTGGAGGGGTTCGCGCTGTCGTCCGCGCGGTCTTACAGCGGGATCGGGCCCGCCGAGCCCGAGGTGAACCACGACACGGTCGCGTTGACGTGGGTCAGGATGACATTGACGATCTCGAGAACGGCAGAACCCATCGATAAATCCTCATGCTCGGGGTGATTGACGCTGCGCAGCGTATCGGACCTGCTCCGAAATGGGGAATCCCCGGTCGACGGGGATCGACCAGGGATTCCGTTGCAGCTCAAACGAAGTCGATGCGCGATCACATGCCCGCGGAGCCGCTGAAGATCGGCAGCACGGCAGCCGCCGAACCCGACGCGGAGCCGGAGTTCACGGCGCTGCCGATGATGCCGCACGCGCTCGACACGGCGGATCCCGGCGAGAACGAGATGTCAGGATAGGTCGACGGATTCTTCGGGCAGATGCTCACATTGACCGAACGCGAGGAGGCGCCCTGAGTGACCGTCAAGGTGTACGCGCCCACGGCCGGTGGGGTCCAGGTGATCTGCGCGAACCCATTGAGCCCGTCTGCGCTGGTGTACGGGGTGTCCTGACCGATGACGGTGCCGTTGACCGTCAAGGTCACCGGGCTGAGCCGGTCGGCCCCCTTGGTCGTGATCGATACGTGGCAGGGAACGGCGGGTGTCCCGCAATCGACGCCGAAATTGTCGATGGCGGCATGGGCGGTCGGGGTCAACAGCAATGGCAGCGCGAGCGCCGGCGCGCCGAGCAGCCCGGCGCGGGCGATCCGCGAGGAGTTGATCATCGCCGGATCATATTTGGAATCAATGCTTTTCACACC
>NZ_JBHWHH010000263.1:0-7434 GCF_042732555.1 Nocardia sp. NPDC059764 | reverse complement strand
GGCCCGGAGAGCAGGTTGCTCTCCGGGCCTTTCGTGTCGCGGACCACATCCGCGGATCGGGGCTAGGGACTCGCCCGGGGCGTGCGCTACATTCAAATGGCAATCGTTTTCGTTATTGATAAGCCGTAGTGCCAGGAGTGCCCCGCGTGACCAGAAGCTCTGCCCGAGGATTCGCCCTGTTCGCCGCAGGACTCGCGACCGTCGCCACCCTGACCGCCTGCGGCAGCACCAAGACTTCGGACCAGCTCACCGTCGTCGCGTCCACCAATGTCTGGGGCGACATCACCCGGGCCGTCGCCGGACCCGACGTGAAGGTCGAATCGATCATCGACGACCCCCAGGTGGACCCGCACTCGTTCGAGGTCACCCCCGCCGACGCCGCCCGGATCACCGACGCCGCGCTCGTCGTCTACAACGGCGGCCACTACGACGAATTCATCGACAAGGCCATCGCGGGCCGGGACAAGAAGACCGTCAACGCCTTCGACATCGCCACCGAGAGCGGCCACGCCCACGAGAGCGCCTCCGCCGCACCGACATCCGCCAAGACCGAGGCCGCCGGCCACGACCACGAGGCCAACGAGCACGTCTGGTACGACGTGCACCAGGTCGGCCACGTCGCCGAGCACATCGCCGAAGCCCTCGGCGCCGTCGATCCCGCCCACAAGCAGGACTACACCGACCGCGCCGCAGCGTTCACCGCGAAACTCGCGCCCATCGAGGCCGTCACCGCCAAGATCGCCGCCGAGCACCCGAACCAGCCGGTCCTGCAGACCGAACCGCTGGCCGCGTACCTGCTCACCGCCGCCAAGGCCGACGACAAGACCCCGCGCGCCTTCCAGGAGGCCATCGAGCAGGGCACCGACCCGTCCCCCGCCGACGTGGCCGCCGTCCGGGACCTGGTGAACGCCAAGCAGGTTCGCGCCCTCGTCTACAACATCCAGACCGAGGACAAACTCACCAAGGACCTCCGCACCGCCGCCGACAAGTCCGGCGTCGCCGTCGTCGAGGTCACCGAAACCCTCCCCCAGGGCCTGGACTACGTCACCTGGATGACGAACAACGCCCAGTCCCTCGCCAAGGCTCTCGCATAAACACCCGCAGCACCGCCGGATCCGGGAGGACCACCATGACCGCGAACCCCGCGACGACCCCCGGGGTCACCACCCCCAAGGCCGGTTGCGCCCTCACCGGAGCCCGCCCCCGCACCCCCGGGCGCTCCGGCCGCGCGGAACCGAACCGGGCCGTCGCCGCACCCCAGCCGGAAACCGTACGGCGCCAGGGCGTCCCCGCGGTGCGACTGTCGGGCGCACGGCTGGCGTTCGGCGAACGGACGCTGTGGGACGGACTGGACCTCGAGGTCCAGCCGGGCGAGTTCATCGCGGTGCTCGGACCCAACGGCTCTGGGAAGACCTCGCTCATGCGAATGCTGCTGGGGCAGCTGGGGTTGACCGCCGGAACCGCCGAGATCGCGGGATCGCCGGTGCGCGTGGGCAACCCGGATATCGGCTACGTGCCCCAACAGAAGACCATCGAAGGCGGCGGACAACTGCGCGGCGTGGATCTGGTGGGCCTCGGCGTCGACGGGCACCGGTGGGGACTCGGGCTGCGCGGGCGCAAGGAACGCAAACGGAAAGTGGCCGAGGCGATCTCGGCGGTCGGGGCGGAACACTTCGCGTACGCGCCGCTGGACGCGCTGTCCGGCGGCGAACAGCAGCGGCTGCGGGTCGCGCAGGCACTGGCCGGTGACCCCGAAGTGCTGTTGTGCGACGAGCCGCTGCTGTCCCTGGATCTGGCGAATCAGCGGCTGGTGTCGGAGCTCATCGATCGGCGGCGGCGCAGCCACGAGACGGCCGTGCTGTTCGTGACCCACGAGATCAATCCCATTCTGCCGCTGGTGGATCGGGTGCTGTACCTGGTGGACGGGAAGTTCCGGATCGGGACGCCCGACGAAGTGATGACCTCCGAGACCCTCTCCGAGCTCTACGGCACCGAGGTCGACGTGCTGCGGGTGCGCGGCCGCCTCGTCGTCGTCGGCACCGGCGATGCCATGGACGCGCTCGGTGAATCCGGCGCGGCCCACTGCCAGCCGGAGGTGCGGGCCTGATGGAGAAGCTGTCCAAGCTGTTCTCACAGCTGTTCGACGTGTCCACCACCACGCACCTGCTGGCCTACGACTTCGTGCAGCAGGCCGTGATCGCCGCCGCGCTGCTGGGCCTGCTGGCCGGGGCCATCGGTCCGCTCATCATCAGCCGCCAGATGTCGTTCGCCGTGCACGGCACCAGCGAGCTGTCGCTGACCGGGGCGGCCGCCGCGCTGCTCGCCGGGATCGGGGTGGGCGTCGGCGCCATCATCGGGTCGGTGGTGGCGGCCGTGCTGTTCGGCGTACTCGGATCCCGGGCCCGCGAACGGGATTCGGTGATCGCGGTGGTGCTGTCCTTCGGCCTCGGCCTGTCGGTGCTGTTCCTGTGGCTCGGCCCCGAACGCGCGGGCTCCAAGTTCTCGCTGCTCACCGGCCAGGTGGTGAGCGTTGGGAACTCCGGTCTCGGGCTGCTGGCCACCTGCACGGCCGCGGTGCTGGTGGTGCTGGCCGCCGTCTACCGGCCGCTGCTGTTCGCCAGCGCCGACCCGGAAGTCGCTGTCGCGCGCGGGGTTCCGGTGCGGGCGCTGTCGATCGTGTTCGCGGTGCTGCTCGGCGTGACGGCCGCCTTCGGTGTGCAGATCGTGGGCGCGCTGCTGGTGCTGTCGCTGCTCATCACGCCCGCCGCGGCGGCCGCGCAGCTCACCGCGAGCCCGGCCCGGGTGGCGGTGCTGTCGATCGTGTTCGCCGAGATCGCCGCGGTCGGAGGCATTCTGCTGTCGCTGGCCCCCGGCGTCCCGATCTCGACCTTCGTCACCACCATCTCGTTCACCATCTACCTGATCTGCCGCGTGGTCGGGTCCCGCACCCGCAATCGGCGCACAGCCCTGGTCGCCGCCTGAGTTTCGCGGCGATCCCGCGAAACCGGCCACACCCCACCCGATCTGCCGCATGAGGGGCGGCAGATCGTGCCCGCTCGCCCGCTCCCGGACCGTCACGCATCGGCCCGGGAGGGGCGGCGCGGGGTCAGCTCCCCTCGCCCGCCAGCGCGAACAAGCCGTCGGGGGTCTGCTCGATGAGACCGTCGACCAGCAGCGAATCCAGGGCCCGGTCCCGCTGGCCCGGATCGCGAGTCCAGGCCAGGTCCAGGCGAACCCGCTCCACCGGCCCCGGCGAATCCCGCAGCACATCGAGCAGCCGCCCGCGCGCCTGCCGGTCGGTGCCCTCGTACTTCTGCACCTTGCGCACCACCTCCGAGGCCGGGCGGCCCGCCGACACCCACGCGCACGCGGGCAGCGGGCAGCGCTCGCAGTCCGGGGTGCGGGCGGTGCAGACCAGCGCGCCCAGCTCCATCAGCGCCGCCGACATGACCGCGGCCCGATCGACCCGTGCGGGCAACAGCTCCTCGGTCTCGGACAGATCGCGGGCCGCCGGATTGCCGGCCTCGGCACGCCCGTGCACTGCCCGCGCCACCACCCGGCGAACATTGGTGTCCACCACCGGAACTCGCTGCCCGTACGCGAAACACGCGACCGCGCGGGCGGTGTACGCCCCGATGCCCGGCAGGCCCAGCAGCACATCCACATCGGCGGGCACCTCGTCGCCGTGCTCGACGGCCAGCACCCGCGCGCACTCGTGCAGCCGCAGCGCCCGCCGCGGATACCCGAGCTTGCCCCAGGCTCGCAGCACCTCACCCTGCGGCGCGGCCGCCATCGCCGACGGCACCGGCCAGCGCGCCACCCACTCCCGCCAGATCGGCTCCACCCGAACCACGGGCGTCTGCTGCAGCATGATCTCGCTCATCAGAATCTGCCACGCGGTGACACCCGGCCGCCGCCACGGCAGGTCCCGAGCAGTCTCCTGGTACCAGTCGATCAGCACGTCGCTGTCCATGCCCATTTGCCCTCCGCTGCGCTCCGGGCGGCGTTCGCGGCCCCGAGGTCTCGATTCTTCCCTCCTCCGCTCCTCCAAGGCGCAGGTCTATGGAGCCGTTCGCTCCCCCCGCTCCAAGGCGGAGGTCTATCAAGCCGCAGTCCAGAATCGAGCGCTCCGCCTCCCCGCGCTTGGCCGCGAACCATGTGGGAACGCCTGCGAGGAGGTTGGGGCACAGGAAATCCTGCAGACCGCCGTTGGCGATGGTATCCATATCCGGGAGGCTGGTTTCCCAACCCAGCGTGCCGCACACGGGCAGTCTCCCGGCGTGTCTGGCAGCTCACCGTGCGCACACCGACATGGTCGGCCCGTCTTTGCCGGACCGTAACGCCATGGACTCGCCGGTAACCGAGGGGCTATGGAAAATAGGTCACATGCCGCATAACAACCCGATCAGTGCGTGGAAAGCCCTGCGCGAAGGCAATGAACGCTTCGTCAACGGCCAGTTGCGGCACCCTAGCCAAGGCGCGATCGAACGGGCCAAGCTCGTCGACGGACAACAGCCCGGCGCGGTGTTGTTCGGCTGCGGCGACTCTCGCGTGGCCGCCGAGATCATCTTCGATCAGGGCCTCGGCGACATGTTCGTGGTGCGCACCGCCGGACACGTCATCGACGCCTCCGTGCTGGGCTCCATCGAATACGGCGTGCAAGTCCTGAACGTGCCGCTCATCGTGGTTCTCGGCCACGACAGCTGCGGCGCGGTCCGGGCCACCATCGACGCCCTCGACCACGGCAATGTGCCCGGCGGGTTCATCCGCTCGGTCGTCGAACGCGTCACCCCGTCCATCCTGATCGGCCGCCGCGAGGGCCTGGAAGGCGTCGACGAGCTCGAGGCCCGCCACGTCGAGGAGACCGCCCGCCTGCTCATGCAGCGGTCGATGATCATCTCCCAGCGGGTCGCCACCGGCGAGTGCGCCATCGCCTGCGTCACCTACAACCTCGGCGAGGGTCAGATCAAGCTGCACCGCGTCATCGGCAATATCGGCGAAGTGGTCTGACCCGCCGCGGGGGCCGGAATTTACCGGCCCCGTAGCCGCTTTCGCGACCGACACGCCGAGACCCTGCTCGGGATGACCAGGACGGTGCGCTTACCGTTGTCACCGTGCTGGAACCGAACGGACCACTCCCACCGGAAATCTACTGGCGTCGACGCGCGGTCGCGATCGGCGCGATGGTGATCGGGCTCGCCCTGGTGCTCTGGGTGGGCTTCGCGCTGCTGAAGGGCGGCGGCGACCACAAGTCCGACACCAAAGCCGCCGCGAGCTCCAGCGCGGCGACCAGCGGTAAGCCCTCGGGCAGCGCCACGGGCACTCCGGACCCGAGCTCGGCCAAGCCGTCCGCCGCGTCGTCGAGCGGCGCGGCCCCGGCGGCGCAGGCCCAGTGCCCCGATCAGTCGCTGGCCGTGAAGGTCACCGTCGGGCAGGCCACCTACAAGGTCGGTGAGCAGCCGCAGTTCGGCATCGTCATCACCAATATCTCCAGCGGCGTCTGCGAACGCGACATGGGTTCCGGACTCCAGCTGGTCCAGGTGCAGTCCCTCGACGGCCAGCGCAAGCTGTGGTCCAGCACCGACTGCTACCCGGACGGCACCCCCGACATGCGCACCCTGGCACCCGGCCAGCAGGCCGCCTTCACCGTCACCTGGTCGGGCGCCAGCTCGCAGCCGGGCTGCGCGGGCGAGCGCCTGCAGGTTCCGTCCGGGCCGTACACCGTTGTGGCCCAGCTCGGTTCGGTCCGCAGCCAGCCGGAACCGTTCAATATCGCTTGACGCCTCCAGCACACCGAAGGCCGGGATCCGATCACACGGATCCCGGCCTTCGTCGTTTCCGGGGAATTCCGGTATTCGCGAATCGAATTCCGCCCCCATTTCGAATTCGCGCTCCCGCTATTCGATTCCGGCGTTCACTCCGCCATTTCCATGGACTCCTCCTGATCGCGCCGCCGTCGGCGCAGGCCGGTAACCGACAGTGCCGCACGGATATCGGCCACCTCGCGCAAGGTCATGGTGCGGCCGGTGCGGTCCACGCCCGGCGGGACCAGGGCCTCGGTGAAGCCCAGCCGCTCCGCCTCCGCCAGCCGGCGGGTCAGCCCGGTCACCTGGCGCACCTCGCCCGCCAGCCCGACCTCGCCCAGCACCACCATGCCGGTCGGCAGCGCCAGGTCCTGGCTGGCACTCGCGATGGCAAGCGCGA
Source organism: Nocardia sp. NPDC059764 (assembly GCF_042732555.1). Lineage (NCBI taxonomy): Bacteria > Bacillati > Actinomycetota > Actinomycetes > Mycobacteriales > Nocardiaceae > Nocardia > Nocardia sp. NPDC059764. The sequence continues at coordinate 1,230 of NZ_JBHWHH010000263.1, read as the reverse complement.
CAGCCAGATCCGCCGCGGGCTCGGTGAGCCGCATACCGCCCACGGTGGCCGCGTAGACGTCCTGCTTGCCCACGTACACGCCCCCACGGCTCTGCAGGACCGCCAGGACCATGGAAACGCGGTTGTAGTCCAGCCCGCTCACCGCGCGCCGCGGAGCGGGCGCCTGGGTGTCCACGGTGAGGCCCTGCACCTCACCCAGCATGGGGCGCTTGCCGTCCATGGCGACCGTGACCGCGGTCCCGGGCACCGCATCGGTGCGGTGGTGCAGGAACAGCCCGGAAGGGTCGTCCACGCAACGGATTCCCGCCTCCACCATCTCGAAGCAGCCCACCTCGTCGGTGCTGCCGAAACGGTTCTTGATACCGCGCACCATGCGCAGCGACGAATGCTTGTCCCCCTCGAACTGCAGCACCACGTCCACCAGGTGCTCCAGCGTGCGCGGACCGGCCACCGCGCCGTCCTTGGTGACATGCCCGACCAGCAGCACCGCGATCCCGGTCGCCTTGGCCAGTGAGGTGAGCGCCGCCGTCACCGACCGCACCTGGGTGACACCGCCGATCACGCCGTCCGCGTCGGCGGCCAGCATGGTCTGCACCGAGTCCACCACCAGCAGACTGGGTTTCACCTGCTCCACATGGCCCAGGATGGTCGCCAGATCGGATTCCGCGGCCAGGTACACCTTTTCGTGCACCGCGTCGGTCCGGTCCGCCCGCAGCCGCACCTGCCCCGCCGACTCCTCGGCGGTCACGTACAGCGCGATCTCGTCACGCGCCCGCGCCCACCGGTGCGCCACCTCGAGCAGCAGCGTCGACTTGCCGACGCCCGGCTCCCCCGACAACAGCACCACCGAACCGGGGATGATCCCGCCGCCCAGCACCCGGTCCAGCTCGGACACGCCCGTCGACCGCGACTGCGTCTTGTTGGAGTCGATGCTCGAGATCGGCGTGGCCGCCGTACTCGGCAGCATGGCGCGGCGCCCCACCGCCATCGCGCCCGAGGACGCGGCGACCTCCTCGATGCTCCCCCACGCCCCGCAATCCGGGCAGCGCCCAACCCATTTGGCGACCTCGCACGTGCACTCCGCACACCGATACACCGATTTCACCTTGGCCATGTCTAATTTGCCCTCCGCTTCGCTCCGGGCGGGGTTCGCGGCCCCGAGGTCTCGATTCTTCCCTCCTCCGCTCCTCCAAGGCGCAGGTCTATGGAGCCGTTCGCTCCCCCCGCTCC
>NZ_JBHWHH010000262.1:0-7511 GCF_042732555.1 Nocardia sp. NPDC059764 | reverse complement strand
TCCCTTGGAAGCAAGCCGGTTTCGTCGTATTCGGCGCTGCGTCGTTTCAGGCGGGCAGTCCCAAGCCCGCCGCCAGTACCGGCCACGACTGCTTCACCGCTTCCTGCCAGTAGCCCCACGAGTGGGTGCCGGTGAGCGTGAAGTAGCAGGTGGCGGGAATGCCGAGCCATTCGAGCCGGGCCGCGAGATGGTGGCTGCAGTAGTCGGTGGCGGCTTCGATGCTGCCCCCGAGGGTCAGCTGGTCGATCCAGCCGTCGAGTCCGGGCAGGGTGTGCGGGCCGCCCGGCAGATCCCACCGACCTGGCACCCCGGATCCGCTGGAGATGAACAGGTTCAGGCCGCGCAGCTGATCGGCGTGCAGGAAGGGATCGTTGGCCGCCCATTCGGGATCGCCCACGGGCCCGTACATGTTGGCCGGGTCACCGCCGCCCTTCTCCACCACGGTGCTCACGAAATGATGGCCCAGCGGGTCGCTGATCTGGGCGCAGCCGCTGTAGGACGCGACCGATCGATACAGCCCGGGTGCGGCGATGGCCAGTTGCAGCACCGAGGTGCCCGCCATGGACAGGCCCGCGATCGCGTTGCGCCCGTTGCCGTTCAGTTCCCGGTCCACGACCGGCGGCAGCTCCCGGGTGAGGAAGGTCCGCCATTTGTTCACGCCCAGAACGGGATCGGGCGCGCGCCAGTCGGCGTAGTAGGTGTAGTCGCCGCCGATGGGCGCCACCACGGTGACGTTCTTGCCGGCGAGGAAGTCCATCGCGTCGGTCGCGGTCTGCCAGTTCACCGCACCGACGCCGCCGCCCGCGCCGCCGAGCAGGTAGAGCACCGGGACGGGCTGCGAGGTGTCGGTGGCGCGCTGCACCTCGACCTGGATGTCGCGGCCCATGGCGTCGGAATGGACCCACAGCGTCTGGAGGCGCCCGTCGCCGGTGTCGGGTTCGGCGGCGGCGGTGCCCGCGGCGGTCGTGAGCAGGATGGTTGCGGCCACCGCGGATAGTGCGCTGACCAGGACATTTGTCGATCGCACGGTGTCTCCTTCGGCGATGGAACTATGCCTGAGGGTACGATTCCGCGCCGCCGGTCAGGGCCGGATTCCATCCCTGGTGACCGCACTGTGGCCGTCCCGCGACCACCCCCGGACACGACGAAACCGGCTCGCTTCCCCTAGAGGCGCGCCGGTTTCGTCGTCTCCGATCAGGCGGGCAGACCCAGACCGGATGCCAGGACCGGCCACGAGTTCTTCAGCGCGTCCTCCCAGTACCCCCAGGAGTGGGTGCCGGTGGGCGTGAAGTCGTAGGTGGCCGGAATGCCGAGGCCGTCGAGCTTGACCTTCAGGTTGTGGGTGCAGTAGTTGGCGGCGGCCTCGAGCCCGCCGCCGAGGGCGAGCTGGTTGATCAGGCCGCCCGCGCCGGGCAGGGTGCGCGGGCCGTCGAGGGTGTCCCATTCACCCGGCAGGCCGGATCCGGTGGAGATGAACAGGTCCAGGCCGCGCAGCTGATCGGCGTGCAGGTAGGGATCATTGGCGGCCCATTCCGGATCGCCTTGGGGGCCATACATGTTCTTGCTGTCACCGCCGCCCGCGGCGACGACCGTATTGACGAAGTTGTAGCCGAGCGGGTCGCTGATCTGGGCGCAACCACTGTAGGCGGCCACCGATTTGTACAGGCCCGGCGCGGCGATGGGCAGCTGCAACACCGAGGTGCCCGCCATGGACAGACCCGCGATGGCATTGCGCCCGTTGGTGTTCAAGGCCGCGTCGATGAGCGGGGGCAGCTCCTCGGTGAGGAACGTCTGCCACTTGTTCACGCCCAATGTGGGATCCGGGTCGCGCCAGTCGGTGTAGTAGCTGAACGCGCCGCCGACCGGCTGCACCACAGTGACGTTCTTGTCGGACAGGAAGTTCAGGACGTCGGTGCGCTTGCGCCAGGTCGCGGTGTCGGTGCCGCCGCCCGCGCCATTGAGCAGGTACAGCACCGGGGTGGGCCCCGAGGTGTCGGCGGCTTGTTGCACGTCGACCTGGATGTTCTTGCCCATGGCGGCCGAATAGACCTGCAAGGTCAGGTTCCGCGCATCGGTGGGCTTGCTGGAGGCGATGCGGGAGCCGTCGGCGGAGGCCCCGGCGTAGTCCACCGAGGCGCCCGGATCGGCCCAGACGGTACCGGCCGCGATTGGTAGCAGGACGGTTGCGGTCAAGGCGAGTACTCCACTGCCCCAGATCTTCGTTGAACGCACGCTTTCTCCTTCGGCAGTGTTTTCCAGCTTATTACTACTCAGCGCATCACATTGCCGATCCCCTCTAAGTAATTGCTGGCTCGAAACTGAGTGGTGGCTGAGAACCCCGGTCAGTGGCTGTCAGCGCACTGTCGGTGAGCTGTCAGCGGCGGTCGGCATCGTCACGGACATGACACAGACCACCACTTCCGACGCCGCCCTGACCGCTTTCGTCGAGGCCACGGCCGTGCGGTACGACATGCCGGGCATCGCCGTCGGTATCTGGACGGGCGGCCGTGAGATCCATGCCACGGTCGGCGTGACCAGCACCGAGAACCCGGTTCCGGTGACCGAACACACCGTGTTCGCGATCGGCTCGACCTCCAAGACCTTCACCGCCACCGCGCTGCTGCGCCTGGTCGCCGACGGCCGGGTCGACCTGGACGCCCCGGTCCGCACCTACGTTCCCGAGCTCGAACTGCTCGACGAGCACACCGCGGCCACCGTCACCGTGGCGCAGCTGCTCAACCACACCGCCGGGTTCGAGTGGAACCTGATCAACAACACCGGCGAGGGCGAGGACGGGCTGGCCGCGTTCGTGGCGTCGCTGACCGAGCTGCCGCTGCTCGGCGCTCCCGGTGAGCGCGCGTCCTACAGTCAGGCCGGTTTCAATCTGCTGGGCCGCGTCATCGAGAACGTGACCGGCGATCCGTTCGAAAAGGTCGTCGCCGACACGATTTTCACGCCGGTCGGGCTGACCGAGAGCTACTACTTCCAGGGCGACATCATGACTCGCCGTTTCGCGGCCGGGCACGAGCGCCAGGAGGACGGGACGCTCGAGGTGGCGCGGGTCTGGAAGGGCACCCGCGCCAACAATCCCGGCGGCGGCCTCGGCACCACGGTGTCGGATCTGTTGCGCTGGGGCCGCTTCCACCTCGGCGACGGCCGGGGCGCGCACGGCGAGTCCGTCCTGCCCGTCGATCTGCTGCGCGCCATGCGGGAGCCGACCGTCACACTGCGCAACAGCACCCTGGCCGACGCGTTCGGCCTGTGCTGGATGCTGCGGGACGTGGACGGGGTGCGCATGGCCGGGCACGGCGGTTCCGGCTTCGGCCAGTTCGCGGACTTCCAGCTGGTGCCGGAGCGCGATTTCGCCATCGTGGTGCTCTCCAATGCCAGCCCGGACGGCATTCCGGCCAACCAGGCCATCGTCCGCTGGGCGTTGGAGCACTACCTGGGCGTGATCGACCAGGACCCGGAGCCGGTGCCGTTCGACGCCACCCGCGTCCCGGAGCTGTCCGGCGTGTACGACATCGACGCCATGACCATGACCTGCTACGCCAAGGGCGATCAGTTGTACCTGGACTGCAAGGTCAAGCCGGAGATCCGGGCCGCCGGGGGCGCGGAGATCCCGCAGGATCATCCGCCGTTCCCGTTCGGCATCCTGCCGGGCGACGGGGACGACTATGTGATCACCGCGGGATCATTCGAGGGTCAGCGCGGGTTCTTCAGCCGGGACGCCGACGGGGAGATCATCGGTGTGGATCTGGCCGGGCGACTGTTCAGCAGGGTGTCCTGAGCGGCGTCAGCCCACCGCCCGCGTCAAGCGGCCCAAGGCTTCCGGCCTGGAGAGGTCGGCCCCGAGCCGATATGCGCGGTGGTACTCGTCCGCACCGAGGCGCTCGGTGAGGGTGGCGACGAGCGTGGTCAGCTCGGGTTCTCCGTGATCGAAGACGCCGCGGATGACCTCGCTGAGGCCGAGGGCCGTGGCGGCCGCTGCGGGATCATCCTCCAGGAGATGGAGTTTCGCGAGGAGTTCCGCGGCGTGAGCCTGCGCGTGCGCGGTGAGGGCGGAATCGCCGTGCACGAACGAGCCTTCGATCACCTGAGGGAGCAGCGCACGGGCGGACCCGACGTCCTCTCCCGAGAGGTGATTCCGCAGCCGCGCGACCGCTATCTGGCCGGCTGCCATGGATTCCGGGTAGGGCAGGTGACGAATTCGCTGTTCGACTTGCTCCAGATCGCGGCCGGAGCGATCGAGATCACCTGTGCGGCGATGCAATTCGGCGCTGGCGAAGAGGATTACCGCGCTCAGCCGAGCCCGGCCCTGGTCGGCGGCGAGTCGTTGCGCGGCCTCGATATCGCGGGCGGCTTCGGCGAGTTCGCCGCCACGCATTCGTTCTTCCGCGAGGGCGGTGCGGGCGGCGGCGATATCGTCCTCGGTCCCGAGTTCGGACGCCAGGGTGACCGCGCGGGCGTAGTCGGCGAGGGCCCGATCATGCTCGCCCGCCACCGCGTGGGCGCGGCCGTCCGCGAGCAGGGCCATGCCCAGGCCCCAGCGATCACCGACGATCTCGAAGCCCCGCAATGCTTCTCGCCGGGCCTCGACTCCCTCCGCCAGCCGTCCCTCCCCGGTCGAAGCGATGTCGCGGGCGAACTGGGCGCTAGCCCGCACCCACGGATCCGGCCAGGTCATGGCCTGCCGCAGCTGTCGTTCGGCGAGCTTCTCGTCCTCGGCGCGGGCGGCCAGCAACGCGGTCCACAGTGGTACGGCGGGATGGAATTCCAGCCCACCGGCTGCCACGCAGTCCTCGATCAGCGTCGACAGCGAGCTTCCGGCGGGCGGGGCTCCGGCCATGAGGGCGATGACCCGGAACGCGGCGCGCGCCGATTCCGGCAGCTGGTCCGCGAGGGCCAGGATTCCGGCCAGCGAGCTCTCGAACTGGGTGCTCATCCCCCGGATCCCCCAGTACCAGAACAGGGCGCGCACCAGCCGCGACGCGATCTCCGGCGATGCCGGCTCCCCCAGCGCGGTGCGCAGCGCGACGGTCAGGTTGGCGTGTTCGGCGTCGAAAAGGGCGATGGCGGCGAGCTGTTCGGTGCCGCGCAGGTGGGGTTCGGCCTGTTCGGCGAGGGTCAGGTAGTAGTCGGTGAACGGCTCGGTGAGGTGGTCGGCTGAGGACGCGAGCCGGTCGGCGGCGTAGGCGCGGATGGTCTCCAGCATGCGGTAACGCGGCGGATCATCGGAGCTCACGGTGACCAGAGACTTCTCGACCAGGGCGTCCAGCAGGTAGAGCAGGTCGTCGGCCGGGAGTTGCTCGTCGCCGCAGATGATCTCGACGGCTTCCGCGGTCGCGCCGCCGGGGAACGCGGAAAGCCTTCGGGCCAAGACCTTTTCGGGTTCTCCGAGGAGATCCCAGCTCCATTCGACCAGGGCGAGCAGGGTGCGCTGCCGGGGCAGGGCGGTGCGGCTGCCGGAGGTGAGCAGCCGGAAGCGGTCGCCGAGCCGCCGGGCCACCTGGTCCACGCTCATGGCACGCAGTTTCGCGGCGGCCAGTTCCAGGGCCAGCGGGAGGCCGTCGAGTCGGCGGCAGATCTCCACCACCGGTGCGACGGTGTCGTCATCGAGCGCGAAGCCGGGACGGATGGCGGCGGCGCGTTCGACGAAGAGCCGCGCCGACAAGGAGCGTTGGGCCGCAGCGGAATCCGCGGTCTCGGCAGGCACGTCGAGCGGACCCAGATGACACAGCGCCTCACCGGTGATGGCGAGGGGTTCGCGGCTGGTGGCGAGTACCCGCAGTTGCGGCAGCCGGTCCAGCAGTGTCTCGGCGAGCCCGGCGGCGGCCACGATGACATGCTCGCAGTTGTCGAGCACCAGGACGGCAGGGCCGACGTCGAGGAGTTCGATCAGCCGGCCGGTCTTGTCGGGACGTTCGGCGGCGGCACTGTCGAGCGCGCCCGCGACGGCATCGGCGAGCTGGTCGGGTGCGCCCAGTTCGGCCAGCGGGACGAAGAACACCGTACCGCTGCCGTGCCGGTCCATGGACTCGAGCGCGAGGCGGGTCTTACCGGCCCCGCCCGGTCCCACGATGGTGACCAGTCGTGAATCCGCCAGCAACCCGGCCACTTCCGCGATCTCCGGTTCGCGGCCGATGAATCCGGTGAGGCGGGCCGGGAGATTCCGGGTCGCGGGTTCCCTTTGCGGGGAAGGGCTTTCGAGTTCGCCGCGCAGCAGCGCCAGGTGGGTTTCGCGCAGTATCGCCGACGGGTCGATGCCCAGTTCCTCGTCGAGCCGGACCCGGGTCTCCTCGTAGGCCGCCAGCGCGTCGGACTGCCGTCCAGCCGCGGCGAGGGCCCGCATGCGCAGGGCGGCGAGCCGTTCGCCGAGCGGATTGTCGGAGGTCGCGACCTCGAGGTCGGTGAGCACCTCGGCGTGGCGGCCCAACCGCAGATCGGCCTCGAAGCGGCCCTCGAGGGCGGCGGCCCGCAGATCGTCGAGCCGGGTCGCGGCGGCCTGGGCGTACGGGGCGTCGAGAACGTCGCCGAGAGCGGGCCCGCGCCACAGCTCGAGGGCCTCACCCAGCAGGCGGGCCGCCGGTTCGGCGCGGCCCGCTGCGAGTTCCTGCCGTCCGCGCCGCACCAGATCCTCGAACTGCTCGGCGTCCACGCGGACCCCGGGCAGCCGGTAGCCACCGGGCCCGAATTCGACGGTGCCCACATCGCGCAGGGCCTTGCGCAGCCGCGACACCAGCGCCTGCAGCGCGCCCGACGCCTCGGCGGGTGGTTCCTCGCCCCAGAGTCCGTCGACCAGCGCGGAGACGGACACCTCGCGCCCCGACTCCAGCGCCAATCGCGCCACCAGCATTCGCACTCGGACGCCGGAGATCTCGACCCGGGTCCCGTCCTCCGCATGGACCCGAACCGGTCCGAGCACACTCACCTGCACCCGGCGAGTCTTCCAGACACACCGGCCGGGCACCCGTCTCCGATCGCGGCGGGGCACAGCCGTTTACCCGTGAGGTAATCGACTCCGGGCGCCGTGGCGGGCACAGTCGATCCCATGACCGACATCTCCGCCGACCCGATCGGCCCCCAGTTGTTCGCCACCATGCCGTTCACCGAGGGCCTCGGCGTGCAGGTTCTCGACTGCGGCCCGGAACTCGTGCGCAGCCGGCTGCCTTGGCGCGAGAACCTGTGCACGCTGGGCGGTTCCCTGCACGGCGGCGCGCTGATGGCGCTGGCCGATGCCACCGCGGCGGTGTGCGCGTACCTGAATCTCCCGGCGGGCAAGCAGGGTACGACCACCGTGGAGTCGAAGACGAACTTCGTGCGCGCCCTGCGGTCCGGTCACGCCACCGCCACCGCGACGCCGCTGCACATCGGCCGGAGTTTCATCGTCGTGGAGACAGAGATCCGGGATGACGCGGGCGCTCTCGTCGCTAAGGTGACCCAGACCCAGGCGGTGCTCTAGTCGGCTGTCGACGCGATGCCCCCAAAGTTGCGGTCGTTCCACACGGAAC
>NZ_JBHWHH010000261.1:0-7548 GCF_042732555.1 Nocardia sp. NPDC059764 | reverse complement strand
CTCGACGCCCGCGGCGAACAGCAGCACCAGCTGATGCACCATCTCCTCATCGCTGAGCCTGGCCGGATGGTGAACCAGTCGCGTGGTGACGTCGTCAGCGGGCTGGACTCGTTTGAGCGCGGTGAGGTCGAGCAGGGCTTCGCTCATGAGCCGGTTCACTTCCGCGGTGTCCACGCCATCGAACATGGCGGCGTTGACCGCGGCGATGCGCTCACCGATCTCCGGTGGGCAGCCCACTGCCTGGCAGAAGGCCGAGAAGACAAGCGGGAAGGCGTATTGGCCGAGTGCGTCAGCCGTGCTGTCCCCGCAGAAACTGTTGACCAGGGGGACGGCGGCGCGCTCCACCATGGCCCGCACCGCGTGGAGGTCGATGCCGGCGAGCGCGTCGTTGATCGTCTGACGGTAGCGGGCGTGCATGTTCCCGTCCGTGCGGATGGCGTTGGGCCGAGCTTCGACCATGGGCATGATCGGGATATCGGCGGGCACAGTCTGCTGCCAGATACTCGGATCGGACGGAAAGCGGACGGGATCGTTGAGGATCCGCACCGCGGTCGCGTACTTGATGACCAGGGTCGCGGGCACTCCGGGCCATATCTCGACCGGCACCAGCGGCCCGTAGGTGGCACGCATCCACCGGTAATGCCCATGAGGATCGGCCGCGAACTCGGGACCGTAGATCGAGACTCGCGCGGGATCGGGCGACCTCACGCCGAGAGGCGCGCCCTGATGCGCGTACTGCGGATCCACATCTGCTCCAGGGTTCCGTGAAATTGGCTGCGGGAAAATATAACTCACGCTGGTAGCGGTCACATCTCCACCGTGTCGAGGTGGGAGCCCGCTGAACGCCGGAAGCGACCGGCGTGACCACATTGTTCGAAGTCGCGTTCAGTGGACTCGGGGTCGGCCATGCGTTCCGGGTCAGAAGCCGAAAATCTCTGCCAGGGTGATGGATTCGTCGTCCCAGCGGAGTTCGATGGCCGACCGGTCGGGGTCGGGGAGGCGGGGGTCCCAGCCGACTCTGCGCCAGAAGGCTTCTCGATGCTCATCGGGGAGGGGATGCGGGGTGCTCATTCGGGGTCCCTGAATCGTGACTGGCGTCACATAATTCTAGCCAGCAGAGCTGAGCGCCTGGACCGGATCGGTCCAGGCGCTCAGTCCTTTTCGGGGCGGGGGCAAGCCCGCCGGTCAGTTGGTTTTCGGGGCGGTGAGGTCGTAGAGGGTGATGCCGTCCACGTCCTCGGCGGTGAAGTGGTCCTTGACCCAGGCGGTGATCTGGGAGCTGGCGCCGTTGCCGCCGCGTTCGCCGCCCATCTGGCTGCCCGCGATGAAGTAGTGGATGCGGCCCACCTGGACGTACTCCTGGAACTGGGCGAGGGTGGGGGAGGGATCGCTGCCGTTGAAGCCGCCGATGGGCATGACCGGGAGTTCGGTCGTCAGCTGGAAGCCGGCTGCCGAGTTGGAGCTGACGGTGGCCGCCACCCAGGTGTAGTCGGAGCCGTCGGCCTTCAGGAGGGCGGTGACCTTGGCGCTCGGGCGGCTGGCCATCATCATGTTGCCCGCCGCGCCGCCGAATCCCTCAGGTCCGCCGGGGGTTCCGCCCGGGCCGCTGTTCGTGGAACCGCCGTGGCGCGGGCCGCCATTACCGCCGTTCCCGGGCGCGAAGCCGTTCCCTTCGCCGAAGACGTTGCCGGGGAGCCCGTTGGGACGGTCGCCGCCGCGTGGTCCACCCGGACCCCAGCCGCCGCGGACCGCCGGCCCGGCCGACGGCATCGGTCCCTGGTGCGCGGTGGCGATCCCGTCCACGGCGTACGCGGCAGGAGCCGCCAGACCGAGGATCACCGCGGCCGCCGCGACGAACAGACCGGCCTTGCGGGGCAGGCGGAGGAGCAGCAGGGTGACGACGATGCCGCCGACCAGCACCGTCCAGCGCAGCCACGGCACGAAGGAGACGCTGCGGGACAGGATGATCCACGCGGTGGCGGTGGTCAGGGCCATGGCCGCGCCCAGGGCCGGCCGCACCCAGGGTTGGTCGCGGCGCCGCCAGGCGAGCACCGAGCCCGCGCCGATCAGCGCGGCCACGCCGGGGGCCAGCGCCACCGTGTAGTACGGGTGGAAGATGCCCTTCATGAAGCTGAACACCAGTCCGGTGCCGACCAGCCAGCCGCCGAACAGAATGAGTGCGGCGCGCTGCGGGTCGGTGCGGGTCAGCGTGCCGCGCAGGACGATTCCCGCCACCAGCAGGACGAGCGCCGCCGGGATGAGCCAGGCGATCTGACCCGCCTGCTGCGGCTCGAACAGTCGCCCGATGCCGGGCGTGCCCCACATGCCGCCCCCGCCGCTCGGCATGTCGCCGCCGAAACCGCCGACGCTGCCGCGCTCCTCACCGTTCAACCGGCCCAGGCCGTTGTAGCCGAGGGTCAGTTCGATGATCGAGTTGTGCTGCGAGCCGCCGAAGTACGGCCGGTCCGCGGCGGGCCACAGCTCGGCGAGCAGCACCCACCAGCCCGCGCCGGCCACCATGGCCGCGCCCGCCGCGAACAGCTGCGCGATCCGCTTGCCCAGCGCGGGCGGCCCGGCGATCAGGTAGGTCAGCGCCAGCGCGGGCACCACCAGCAGCACCTGCAATTGCTTGGCCAGGAAGCCCAATCCGATGAACGCGCCGGTGAGCACCAGCCAGCGCCAGCGCCCATCGGCGACCGCCCGGGTCATGGCCCAGGCCGCCGCGAGCATGAGGAACACCAGCATGGCGTCGGGGTTGTTGAACCGGAACATGACGGCCGCGATGGGAGTGAGCGCGAGCACCAGCCCCGCCAGCAGTCCGGCGGTCGCCCCGAAGTTCCGGCGCACGATCGCCCACAACAACGCCACCGACGCCACGCCCAGCAGCGCCTGCGGCAGCAGCATGCTCCAGCTGTGCAGCCCGAAGATCCGCACCGAGATCTCCATGGGCCACAGCGACAGCGGCGTCTTGTCCACCGTGATCGAGTTGGCCGCGTCGGAGGAGCCGAAGAAGAACGCCTTCCACGACACCGAACCCGCCTGCACCGCGGCCGAATAGAAGGAGTTGGCCCAGCCGTTGGCGGACAGATTCCACAGGTAGGCGACGGCCGTGCCGACCAGCAGGGCGGCCAGGGCCGGATACTCCCGGCGGTCGCCGCGCGCGGCGGGCGGCTCGGCCGAGGGCGGGGCGACCCGGGTCTCGGGCAGTGTCGCGGTCATCGGTCGCCTCCTCGGCTGATTCGATCGGTCTGGTGATCGTCGGGCATGGTCCAGAACGGCAGTTCGCCGTGTTCGGGGCGGTGACGGCGCGGGAAGTCGACAGCGGCGAGCCGGAAGCCGTCCGGGAGTCCTGGCCGCGCACGGGAGAACGAGGTCAACGCGTCACCTCGGGAGTGGTGTGCTTCCCGGCATTGCGGAACACCCAGCGCAGTCCGACGAACCGCAGCAGTGTGGCGACCAGGTTGGCCACGACCAGCACCACCAGTTCCAGATGGACGGCCGCGTCGGGGGCCCGATCGTGCAGGGCGAACAGCGAACCGGAGGTCAACGCCAGTCCGACGCCGAAGATGGCCAGTCCCTGGAAGTGGTGCGACACGGCCTGATTGGACCCGCGCACCCCGAACGTGAAGGCCCGGTTGGCGGCGGTATTGCCGACCGCGGTCATCAGCAGCGCGAGGAAATTGGCGGCCTGCGCCCCCGTAATCCCTTGCAGTAGTACATAGAGCAGCAGATACGCCAGCGTCGAGGTGACACCCACGATGCCGAACCGCACCAACTGTCCGACCATGCCCAGCGGCACGCCCTCGACCAGCGGTTCCCGCCCGATGGCCGCCCGCAGTTCGTTGATCGGCAGCCGTCCGGTGGTGAGCGCGCGCCCGACCCGCCAGATGCCGAGCAGGTCCTTGCGGGCGGTGTCGACGATGTCCACCCGCGAGTCCGGATCATCGATCCAGTCCACCGGCACCTCGTGGATGCGCAGCCCGATCTTCTCGGCCAGCACCAGCAGTTCGGTGTCGAAGAACCATTCGCCGTCCTCCACCAGCGGCAGCACCAGCTTGGCCACCTGGGAGCGCATGGCCTTGAACCCGCACTGCGCGTCGGAGAACTTGGCCTGCAGGGAGGTCCGCAGGATGAGGTTGTAGCAGCGGGAGATGATCTCGCGCTTGGGTCCGCGCACCACCCGGGACTGGGAGGCCAGCCGGGTGCCGATGGCCACGTCGGAGTGCCCGGACACCAGCGGCGCGACCAGCGGCAGCAGCGCGTTCAGGTCGGTGGAGAGGTCCACGTCCATGTAGGCGACGACCTGCGCGTCGGACGCCTGCCACACCTCGCGCAGCGCCCGGCCGCGGCCCTTGCGGTCCAGGTGCACCACGCGCACCCCGTCCAGCTGGGCGGCCAGCTGCCGCGCCACGGTGAGGGTGGAGTCGGTGGAGGCGTTGTCGGCGATGGTGATTCGCGCCGTGAACGGGAAGTTCAGGGTCAGGAAGGCGTGCAGCCGGCGCACGCAGGGGCCGAGGTCGACCTCTTCGTTGTAGACCGGAACGACCACGTCCACGACGGGCGCGGTCACTGCTGCAGTCGGTTCCGCCGCCCGGACGGCGGTCACGGTGTCGTTCATGGTGACCAACCTCGATCACCAGACTCACATCAGCCTGCGCCCTGCCTGGGAGGTTCCTGGGAGCGGGATTCCGCCAACCGTCGAGCTCAGACGTGCAGCCGCCACAGCGGCGACACCGGTCCGTGCCCCGCGCCCAGGTCGTAGGAGGCTTCCAGGCAGCGGAAGGTCCATTCCTTGGCGAAGGCGACCGCGTCGGGCACCGAGTACCCGTGGGCGAGCGCGCAGCAGATGGCCGCGGCCAGGGTGTCGCCGCCGCCGTGATCGTTGCCGGTGGCGAGGCGCCGGGCCGGGAGTTCGTGGAAGGTGTCGCCGTCGAAGAGCAGGTCGGTGGACTGCTCGGAGGTGCGCAGATGCCCGCCCTTGACGATCGCCCACTGCGGGCCGAGTGCGATCAGCGCCTCGGCGGCTTTGCGCGCCGACCGGTCGTCGACCACCTCGATGCCGGTGATGAGCCGGACCTCGTCCAGGTTCGGCGTGACCACGGTGGCCAGCGGAATCAGCGTGTGCCGCACCGCGTCCAGCGCCTCGGCGTGTAGCAGCGCGTCGCCGTGCATGGAGGCCGCGACGGGATCCACCACCAGCGGGATGCCGCCCTGCCGCCCGATGCCGACCTCGCGGCACACCTCGGCGACCGCCTCGATGATGGCGGTGGAGGCCAGCATGCCGGTCTTGGCCGCCCCGATCCCGATGTCGCCGACCACGGTTCGCACCTGGTCGGCGACGATCTGCGGCGGAATCTCGTGGAACCCGCTGACGCCCAGGGTGTTCTGCACGGTCACCGCGGCGACGGCCACGCACGCGTGCACGCCGCACAGGGCCATGGTGCGGGAGTCGGCCTGAATGCCCGCGCCGCCGCCGGAGTCGGTGCCCGCGATGGTGAGGGCGCGAACCGGGGTGGTGCCATTCGGGGCAAGCGGTAGGAACTGCACGTCACAGACCCTACCGATACCTGTGCGGACCTCGTCTTCCCCGTCCTCCGCGGCCGGTTCCCGGCCACCCGAAAATTCCTTCCGAATGAAATGATCAAAACTAAAACACGTTCTAGTCAGACCATGCATACTGGCGGCGTTTAGATCGAATTGTCCGGTTCCATCGGTGTGACCGGGCGTAAGGAGTCTCTGTGAACCATTCGACCAAGCGGCTGGCCGTCGCCCCCGTCGCCGGCGCCGCCCTCCTCGCCGGGGTGCTGCTCACGCCCGGCCAGGCGAGCGCCGACAACACCCTCACCAGCTTCAACAGCTCGTGCCAGGCGAAATCGATCATCACGGTCGACAAGTCCGTCGCGGTGACGATGCGGGTCGAAGCGCCGTCCACGGTCGCCGTCGGGGACACCTTCAGCTACCGGATTCAGCCCAGCGGCTCCTCGTTCCCGGACAAGGACTCCGGCGCGACGACCACCAACCTGTCGCGGATCAAGTACGACTACGAGATCCCCGCCAACTCGGAATTCGTGAGCGCGAATATCGTGCCGGGCACCGGCATCAATATCGACAATGTGCTCCCGAATGTTCTGCGCGTCAACGAATCCGGTGTGGTGGACAGCAACGGGAAGATCCTGCGGCTGTCGGGGAACAATGAGGTGGTCGGCAACAGCCCCACCAGCAGCACCAATTCCGAGGGCGGCATCCGCGCGCCGAAACTGAAGAAGAACCTCGACGGCACCCCCAACGCCGATGGCGAATCCTGGTTCCGGCTGCCCGATGTCATGGTCACCCTCAAAGCCGTCGCGCCCGGCGTGATCACTCCGAAGTTGCGCACCGCCGGCAGCGCCGCCAGCTACGGCAACGACCAGAACTTCAACACCTCGCTGGCCAAGGCCTCGCTGCTGGGCACCCAGTGGGCCCCGACCCGCTGCATTCCCAGTGACGACAAGAGCACCCTCAACGCGGGCGCGGGCCCGCTGGCCACCATCACCGTCACCGGGCCGGTCAACAACTCCACCACGACCACGCTGACCGCGCCCGCGAGCGCGACCACCGGCCAGGCGGTCACCTTGAGCGCGACGGTGGCCCCGGCCGCCGCGACCGGCACCGTCCAGTTCAAGGACGGCGACGCCAATCTCGGTGCGGCCGTTCCGCTGAACAACGGCACGGCGACCCTCTCGCAGACCTTCACCACCGCGGGCGCGCACTCCATCACCGCCGTCTACAGCGGTGACTCGAAGAACCAGCCGTCGACCTCGGCGGCCTCGGTCGTCTCGGTCACGGCCGCGATCGTCGACACCACCACCACGATGAACGTCCCGAGCACCGCGACGACCGGTCAGGCGACGGATCTGTGGGCGACCGTGAACGCGCCCGGCAATGTGCCCGCCGTGGGCGGCACCGTGCAGTTCAAGGACGGCGGCACCGATATCGGCGGCCCGATCGCTCTCGCCTCCGGCGGCGCGAAGCTGACCTACACCTTCAATGCCGCGGGCGCCCACGCGATTTCGGCGGTCTACTCCGGCGCGGAGGGCTTCAACCCGTCGACCGGTGCGGCCGCGACCGTGACGGTCAGCGATCCGGCTCCCGTCGAGCTGAACACCACGACCACCCTGACGGTTCCGCCCTCGGCCACCAAGGGTGACGCGGTGGCCTTCACCGCCGAGGTCAAGACCGAGGCCGGCGCGGCCGTCACCTCAGGCACCGTCCGATTCATGGACGGCGGCACGCCGATCGGTGATGCGGTGACCGTGGTCAACGGCAAGGCGACCCTGCAGTACACCGTCGGCCAGACCGGCAACCGGGTGATCACGGCGGTCTACACCGGCGGCACCGGGTACAAGGGCTCGACCTCGTCGCCCTCGACCCTGAACGTCAAGGACGCCACCACGCCCGGCGGGGGCGGCGGTTCCTTCGGCCTGCCCGGTCTGCCGACGGGCTCCCTGGGCAAGTGATCGAACGCTGATCCGATCGAACGCCGAACGCCCGGCCGGACTTGTTCCGGCC
>NZ_JBHWHH010000260.1:0-7554 GCF_042732555.1 Nocardia sp. NPDC059764 | reverse complement strand
GCACGAACCGCGGGATCGCTTGCCGCCGCGGCCATTTCACTCGGAGACGGCGGCAGCGGCATCCGCGTGGTCGGATCCGCCGGGGGACGGGTGGCGGCGGCCTCCGGATTACCCACGGTCGGCGTGCCCGCGAGGGACGCGCCCGCGGGCTGAGCGCCGATCGGCGCTGCCGAGGGAGGGGCCGGGGGCGCGGAGAACTGCGGTCCCTGCGGAGGTGTCAGCGGACCCGATTCCGCGCCTTGGCTATTCGCGGGTCGCCCGGCGTCCTGACCTCCGTGCTGAGCCGTGCCCTGCCCGTTGGGCGGCTCGGCGAGCGGGGCCTGGCCGAGCGGCGGCTGTGTAAATGGCGACCGGCCAGTGGAGTTCGCGGCCTGCGGTCGTTCGGCGGGCGGCTGGGTGAAGGGCGACTGTCCATTGGGCTGGGGGGCCTGCAGGGCCTGGGCGGTGGGTGCCGGGCTGTCGGGCTGCGGCGACTGAGGCGTCGGGCCGACAGGCGGCTGCGTGAATGGTGCCTGGTTGTTGGGCTGGGGTGGCTGCGGCGGCTGAGCGGCGGGTGGCTGTGTGAAAGGTGCCTGGCCGTTCGGGCGGGGTGCCTGGCCGTTGGGGGGCTGATTGGAAGGGGTCTGGCCGTTCGGGTGCTGAGGAGCCTGGCCGTTGGGGTGCTGGGTGGCCGGGTTCTGGCCGATGGGGTGGCGGCCGGAGGGGGAGGACGGCGGGGTCGGCTGGGCGCCGTTGGGCTGGGTGCCGTTCTGGGGGAGGTTGAAGTGGGTGCCGGGGTCGCGGGTCGGCATCGGGGTGGGCGGAGTCGGCTGCTGGGTGCGCGACTCGGGGGCCGGTGCGGACGTGGGGGCGGGGGTCCGCGGGAGGGGTTCGGGGGGCGAGTCCTTGCGGGGCTTGCGGCGGCCGAAGAGGCGGCGGCCGCCCTTCTCCTCGGGGATGAGGTCGTCCTGGGGGAGGTTCTCGACGGGGGCTTCGTATCCGGTGTCGGTGACGTCGCTCTCGGAGAGCCAGGGCGGGAGCATCGGGAGTCCGTCGTTCTCGCGACTCACATCTACCCCCGGGTGCCTCGATCTATCGTGCAGGACACGGCGTAGTTTAGCGATTCCCGGCGAGTACGTGCCCGGCGTGTACCGGCCGCTCGCGGCGGGGGTGTGGCCCGCGTGACCGGGGAGGGGCATGTCACGGCACCCGTATTTGGCCGGATCTGGGGCGACGGGTAAAGTAGGTCGCTGGTGACTTACATAGTGGCTGTGGCATGTCTTCGTGCCGCCTCCAGTGAGTATGTCACCGGGTTGGCCACAGTGCACCAGCAATCCACCGGTGCGTCTGCGAAACTCATGGTCGACCTGCCGTAATGAGCTTGAACCAACCAGGTTCAGCCTAACCGGGATCGCGGAGGATATGGCGAAGAAGGAAGGGGCCATCGAGGTCGAGGGCCGGGTTATCGAGCCGTTGCCCAATGCGATGTTCCGGATCGAGCTGGAGAACGGGCACAAGGTTCTGGCCCACATCAGCGGCAAGATGCGGCAGCACTACATCCGCATCCTGCCCGAGGACCGCGTCGTCGTGGAGCTCTCGCCCTACGACTTGACCCGCGGCCGCATCGTCTACCGCTACAAGTGAGTCGCTCCTCGCGGGAGCGCATCAAGACTTCCGGGGCGATATGCCCCGGGTTTCCCCGGTCGAACTGACCGGGGAAAAACTGTGTTCACGGCCAGTGAACACCAACCCAGATTGGATCTGACGTGAAGGTTCAGCCGTCCGTCAAGCCGATCTGCGAGAAGTGCAAGGTGATCCGCCGTCACGGTCGGGTCATGGTGATCTGCGAGAACCTGCGCCACAAGCAGCGTCAGGGCTGATCTCCGCCAAGCACCGAACGCAGTTCGGATTGGCAATAAGAAGCACTCCCAGCGCCAGTCGCCGTCGCCGAGTCCCGTCAGGGGACGGATGGCGGCCTACCCCCGGTACGGAGGCCGGGGCCCCACTTACGAGGGGACGGCCAGGGAGCAGACCTCCGCAAAAGTAAGGAAACGCCAACCATGGCACGTCTGATGGGCGTCGACCTCCCGCGCGAAAAGCGCATGGAGATCGCGCTGACCTACATCTTCGGCATCGGCCGTACCCGCGCCAAGGAGATCCTCGCGGAGACGGGCGTCAGCCCGGACCTGCGGTCGAAGGACCTCAGCGACGACGACCTGACCAAGCTCCGCGACTTCATCGAAGCGCAGGACTTCAAGGTCGAGGGTGACCTGCGCCGCGAGGTGCAGGCCGACATCCGTCGCAAGATCGAGATCGGCTGCTACCAGGGCATCCGCCACCGCCGTGGCCTGCCCGTGCGTGGCCAGCGGACCAAGACCAACGCCCGCACGCGCAAGGGTCCGAAGAAGACCGTCGCCGGCAAGAAGAAGTAGGGATAGCGCATGCCTCCGAAGAGCCGGGCCTCGGGCCCGAAGAAGACTCAGAAAGCGCGTCGCCGGGATAAGAAGAACATCCCGCACGGCCACGCTCACATCAAGAGCACGTTCAACAACACGATCGTGTCCATCACCGACCCCGAGGGCAACGTCATCTCCTGGGCGTCCTCCGGCCACGTCGGTTTCAAGGGCTCGCGTAAGTCGACCCCGTTCGCCGCTCAGCTCGCCGCCGAGAACGCTGCCCGCAAGGCGCAGGAGAACGGTGTCAAGAAGGTCGACGTCTTCGTGAAGGGCCCGGGTTCGGGCCGCGAGACCGCGATCCGTTCCCTCCAGGCCGCCGGCCTCGAGGTCGGCACGATCTCCGATGTCACTCCGCAGCCGCACAACGGCTGCCGTCCGCCCAAGCGGCGTCGCGTCTAGCGGGAAAGGAAGAGTAGAAAAATGGCTCGTTATACCGGCCCTATCACCCGCAAGTCGCGTCGTCTGCGTGTCGACCTCGTCGGAGGCGACCAGGCGTTCGAGCGTCGTCCTTACCCGCCCGGCCAGCACGGCCGCGCGCGGATCAAGGAATCCGAGTACCTCATGCAGCTGCAGGAGAAGCAGAAGGCTCGCTTCTCGTACGGCGTCATGGAGAAGCAGTTCCGCAAGTACTACGAAGAGGCGAACCGCCAGAAGGGCAAGACCGGCGACAACCTGCTGCGTCTGCTCGAGTCCCGTCTGGACAACGTCGTGTACCGCGCCGGTCTGGCCCGTACCCGTCGTGGCGCCCGCCAGCTGGTCTCGCACGGCCACTTCACCGTCAACGGTGTGAAGGTCGACGTGCCGAGCTTCCAGGTCTCGCAGTACGACATCATCGATGTCAAGGCGAAGTCGCTGGCCATGTACCCCTTCCAGGTGGCGCGTGAGACCGTCGGCGACCGTCCGATCCCGGGCTGGCTGCAGGTCGTTCCCGGCCGTCTGCGGATTCTGGTGCACCAGCTTCCCGAGCGTGCGCAGATCGATGTTCCGCTGCAGGAACAGCTGATCGTCGAGTTCTACTCGAAGTAATAGGTGCGCGTAAGCGTGCCGCTGGTTGTGGCCCTGAATCCCTCAGGGCCGCAACAGCTCCCAAATAGTGGGCGTCAAATGGTGGGCGTCCGAAGGAGGAAGAAATGCTGATTTCACAGCGACCGACGCTGACCGAAGAGGTCGTGTCCGAGAACCGGTCGCGGTTCACCATCGAGCCGCTGGAGCCGGGTTTCGGTTACACCCTCGGCAACTCGCTGCGCCGCACGCTGCTGTCGTCGATTCCTGGTGCCGCTGTCACCAGCATTCGCATCGACGGCGTGCTGCACGAGTTCACCACCGTCCCGGGCGTGAAGGAGGATGTCACCGACATCATCCTGAACCTCAAGGGCCTGGTCGTGTCGTCCGAAGAGGACGAGCCGGTCACCATGTACGTGCGCAAGCAGGGCCCGGGCACCGTCACCGCCGGTGACATCGTCCCCCCGGCGGGCGTGACCGTGCACAACCCGGACATGCACATCGCCACCCTGAACGACAAGGGCAAGCTGGAGATCGAGCTCGTGGTCGAGCGCGGTCGCGGCTACGTCCCCGCCGTGCAGAACAAGGCGTCGGGTGCGGAAATCGGCCGGATTCCGGTGGACTCGATCTACTCGCCGGTTCTGAAGGTGACCTACAAGGTCGAGGCCACCCGTGTCGAGCAGCGCACCGACTTCGACCGGCTCATCCTGGATGTCGAGACCAAGAACTCGATCTCCGCGCGGGATGCGCTGGCGTCGGCGGGCAAGACCCTGGTCGAGCTGTTCGGTCTCGCGCGCGAGCTGAACATCGAGGCCGAGGGCATCGAGATCGGCCCGAGCCCGGCCGAGGCGGACCACATCGCCTCGTTCGGCCTGCCGATCGAGGACCTGGATCTCACCGTTCGGTCGTACAACTGCCTCAAGCGTGAGGGTGTGCACACCGTCGGCGAGCTGGTCGCCCGCACCGAGTCGGACCTGCTGGACATCCGCAACTTCGGTCAGAAGTCCATCGACGAGGTCAAGGTCAAGCTGCACTCGCTCGGCCTGTCCCTCAAGGACTCCCCGGCTTCCTTCGATCCGTCCTCCGTCGTCGGCTACGACGCGGCGAGCGGCACCTGGAGCGACAGCGGCTCGTTCAGCGACACCGACAACGGCGAGCAGGACTACGCCGAGACCGAACAGCTTTAGGCGGCTCGGGGCCAGCGCCCCGGATCTGCCTTAGACACAGGAGATTCCAACCATGCCCAAGCCCAAGAAGGGTGCCCGCTTCGGCGGGTCGGCGTCGCACCAGAAGGCGATCTTCGCCAACCTGGCGACGGCGCTCTTCGAGCACGGTCGTATCACGACCACCGAGGCCAAGGCCAAGGCGCTGCGCCCCTACGCCGAGAAGCTCGTGACCAAGGCGAAGGGCGGCACCCTGGCCGACCGTCGCGAGGTCATGAAGGTGATCCGTAGCAAGGACATCGTCCACGCCCTCTTCGCCGAGATCGGTCCCTCGTTCGAGGGCCGCGACGGTGGCTACACCCGCATCATCAAGACCATCCCCCGCAAGGGTGACAACGCTCCGATGGCGATCATCGAGCTGGTCCGCGAGAAGACCGTGACCAACGAGGCCGATCGTGCCCGTCGTGTCGCCGCTTCCAAGGCCACCGAGGCTCCGGCCGAGGCCAAGGCCGAAGAGGCTGCCGAGGAGACCGTGGCTGACGCCCCGGCCGCCGAGGACAAGACCGCGGAGTAAGAATCCGTGTTCCCCACTGCTGTGGGGGTGATCCGGACGCGGAGTAGATCCGCCCCTATCGGATTCATGAGTGAGCCCGCCGTCCCCTCCGGGTCGGCGGGCTTTCTCCATGTTAACCAGGAGATCGCTGTGACCGTGGAGGATCCGACGCCCGAACCCATTTCGATTCGGGTACGGCTGGACATCAGTTACGACGGCACCGATTTCACCGGCTGGGCCCGTCAGCCCGGCCTGCGCACCGTGCAGGGCGTGCTGGAGGACGCGCTGTCCAAGGTGCAGCGCGAACCCATCCAGCTCACCGTGGCCGGGCGCACCGACGCCGGGGTGCACGCGGAAGGCCAAGTCGCGCACTTCGATACCCACACCGAGGTGGACGGCCCCAAGCTGGTGCACCGGCTGGCCCGTTTCCTGCCCAAGGACGTGCGGGTCAAGCAGGTCCGGATCGCGCCGCCGGACTTCGACGCCCGCTTTTCGGCGATCCGCCGGCACTACGCCTATCGCCTGACCACCGCGCCCTACGGCGCGGAGCCGTTGCAGGCCCGAGGCGTGGTGCCCTGCCGTCCCGGCCCGGATCTCGAGGCCATGCGCGAGGCCTCCCGAAACCTGTTGGGCCTGCACGATTTCGCGGCCTTCTGTCGTCGGCGGGAGGGCGCGACCACGATTCGTGAATTGCAGCGCTTCGACTGGGTCGCCGAGGGCGACCTGCTGACCGCCTATGTCAGCGCGGACGCGTTCTGCTGGTCCATGGTCCGTAGTCTGGTCGGCGGCGTGCTGGCCGTCGGTGAGGGCCGCCGTACCCCCGAGTGGATCGCCGGACTGCTGAACGAGCGCGAACGCGCCAGCGCGGTGACCGTGGCCCCGGCGCACGGGCTGTCGCTGATCGCCGTCGACTATCCGGCCGACGCCGATCTGGCCGCCCGCAATATCCAGACCCGCGAGGTTCGCACCGTTCCCGGCTCCGCCGGCGGTGCCATCGATTCCGAAGGCTGCTGCGGGGACTGACCCCGTTTTCGGCGCGCCGCGCGCCCGGCGCGTCGTTCGATTCCATCGGCCCCACCCCGTTCCTCCACACCCGCGACCACGCCTCTGCCGAGGTCGCGGGTGTGATGACGCGCGCGTGATCGCGGATCGGTCGCGCGGATGAAAGTGCAAGTCCGGGATGAAGATTCGCTGTGCGAGTTGCGGGCAATGCGCCAATTCGGACGGTTGGGTGAAAGTTGGATGTTGTTAAGGGAATTCGGGGATCGGGGTGGGGGCGGGATGCGAGAATCGGGCAATGAGGGGCGGCGTAGAGCCCTCGGTGATGGAGGTTCGCTCCACGCCGGAGGTTTCGCAGCAGGAGACTTTCGAGGAATGGGAGGCCGTGGTAGCGGCAGCCTACGTTCCGCTGGTGGTGACACCGGTGCGGGCGGGGGAATTCCGGGCGCGCATCGTGCAATCGCGATTCGACGGCATCGACGTGTCGATGGTGACCGCCAGCGGGCAGCATCTGAGCCGGATACCGCAACTCATCCACGATCCCGAGGAACCGGTGCTGTTCGCCTGCATCACCACGCACGGCCACGGCTGGCTGGAGCAGGACGGGCGAGTGGGGGAGCTGGCCGACGGCGGACTGACCCTGCACGTCAGTTCCCGGCCCTTCAGCGCGCATTTCGAGCAGTCCTGGGGCGTGGTGGCGGTGCAGGTGCCGCTGGCCGAGGTGGTCTGCGCGTCGGGGGTGCCGGCGGACCGGATGCCGACCGCGGTGCGCTTCCCGCCCGAGGGCGCGGCCGGGATCGTGGGCCGCTTCTTCTGCGGCATGGCGCAATTGCAGTACGCCGCACCGGAACAGGCCGCGGTGCTGGCCAAACACGGTACGGGCCTGCTGGCCTCGGTGGTCCAGCTGGCCGCGGGCGACCTGCCGCGCGACGAGCCCGCGCACGCGCTGGCCAAACAGCGTGCGCTGGCGTTCATTCAGCGGAATTACGCCGATCCGGAGCTGACCATCGATCAGGTGGCGGGCGCGTGCGCGGTGTCGCGGCGCACCCTGTATCGCCTGTTCGAGCAGGGTGAGGACGGGGTGGCGGCCATGTTGCGGCGGATGCGGGTGGAGCGGGCGCTGTCGTTGATCCGCACCGATCCGACGCGGCCGCTCCTGTCGGTGGCGCGGTCGGCGGGCTTCGTGTCCGAGCGGCAGTTCTATCGGGCCTTCAAACGCGAAACCGGTATGACCCCTGGCGAATTCCGGACAAATCATGCCTGATCAGGGGGTGTTTCACGGCTGACCTGAATCGGCAGTGAACTGGCACGGTTGGGCAGTCACAGGGCCGCGTCGGCGCGGCATACTTGGGGACGCGCCGCCCGGTCGCCGCCTCGAGCCGCCGGTGACCGGGCGGCGAGT
>NZ_JBHWHH010000259.1:0-7618 GCF_042732555.1 Nocardia sp. NPDC059764 | reverse complement strand
CGCTCACTGATGTGCGGGACCACCGAGGTGGTCCCGCAGATCTCCGGTCAGTGGCAGTCGTGCTTGAAAGACAACCGCTCCGACCAGCGCTGCGAGGTCGGATCGTAGGCCTGGATATAGGAGTCGTCGCCGCCCGTGCAGGGCGCGTGGAAGCCGGACTTCGGATCCCACATGGTGGTCTGGTAGCCGAAGGAGGCGCCCGCGTAGCCGTTGTGCGGCCCGGCCTTCACCGTGTACGTGGCCAGCCGCGTGCCGTTGTTCCGGTTCACGATCAGCGTGACGGTCCCATTGTCGAAGTGATCACCATTGATCTTGAACTGCGCTCCGGCGTCGGAGACCGCGGTGCACACGTCGCCGTCGCACTTGTTGCCCGCGGTGTAGGTGGTCAGCCAGATGTTCAGCGACGCCTTGCGGGCCGCCGCCGCGGCATTGTCGTCCTTGGCCTGATGCCGCACGGCCGGGGTGACGCAGACGACGTCACCGTTGTAGGCCTCCCGCCAGACGTAGCCGTTCACACAGGTATTGGGCCCGTACGCGCCGCCGCCCGCTTTCCGGGCCGCGGCCGCGGCATTGTCGGCGCGCGCTTGATCCCGGGTGCCGGGGCTGACGCACACGTGGTCGGCCGAGTTGGCCTCCCGCCACACATAGCCTTCCTGACAGGTGTCGGGCCCGTAGTCGCCGCCCGCGTTGGCGACGGTGAGGCTGCCGAACAGACCGAGACTGGCGGAACCGACGACGGCCGCTGCGAGCGCGGCGCGGGCGGCGGTACGGGCGTGAGTGGCGATCATCGGTGCGGTTCCTTCGTATTCGAGAGGTGGTGTGCACCGAGAGTGCGGGCGGCTACCAATGAACGACCAACGAGAAACTCATGGCCGCGAACGGCCGGTGGCCAGCAGCAACAACTCCCCGACGGGAGCCTGTACCGGGATACCGCTCCGCACTCCATTCGGTATCGGTCGCAGTGAGCCGTTGCCGGGCGTCGACCTGAACGTCCCGAACCCGATCGATCCGGGACCGGAAATCGATCGGTTCGTCGACGTCCACGCCCGGGTGCGCGGCGAACGCGACAGCTCCGGTTTCCGGCGGCGACTACTGTCCGGCGCAACCGATTCCGACGAACGGATCCTGCGCTACTGGAGCCTGACCGGAGAGGTGACGGGCGCCCTGACGACCGGCGCCGCGCAGCAATGGCTGCACGGCGCGTTGGAACGGTCGGTGGGTGGTGGGTCGGAGTAGCTGGTCCGGCCCACCGGAACGGCTGGGGATCAGTGCGTTTCGCCCGCGGTCTCGGCCAGCCAGTTGCGCAGCCAGACCGTGGCGGTGGTGCCGTTGCTGTCGACGACGTACCGCGGATACGACTGGTGCACGCCCGAGTCCAGGAAGTCCTGGACCTGCTTGATCCACTGCTCACTCGCCGGGTGGTCGCCCGGCGCGTTGAGAATGGCGGTGCCGCCCTGGACCAGGGCCTCGGACAGGATGGACTGGAAGGTCAGCGCATAGCTGGGGATCTGCACCGGGTCCTGGGCGGTGAGCTGGGTGAGCAGCCCGGCCGAGCGGCCCGCCAGGTCGTCGGTGGGGACCGAGCAGTACAGGTCGCCCGCCGCGCAGAAGGTGCGGACCCGCGGGCTGAGCCAGCCGAAGCCGCCGGCCCGCGCACCGCCCGCGCCGGTGCCGGCCACGTGCGGGCCGATCAGGGCGTCGGTGGGGGAGCGGCGCGGATCGGAGACCAGTCCGACGGCGGCCACCCGATCGGGCGGGACGACGCCGAGGCCGGTGCCGATCTCGGAGGCCAGGTCGCCCGCCGCGTCCGCGCCCTGGCTGTAGCCGATGAGCGCGAAACGCGTTGCCGCGCATCGGGCGGCCATGGCGGAGATGAGCCCGCGGGCATTGCCCACGGCCTCGTGCTTGGAGCGGCCGTAGACCTCGCCGTCCCAGGGGAAGGCGGTCGCCGGATAGCTGACGTAGTCGGTGCGCACGGTGCCGGGCAGGCCGCGCGTGACCTGGGCGAGCATGCCCTGTTTCGGATCGTCGACGGAGGTTTCCCAGGTGCCGGGGACGGCGATCACATTGAGGTTGGGGCAATCCGCGGGCGCGGCCTGTGCGCCGGGTACGCCGGTGGCCGTGAGGATTCCGGCCGCGGTCGCCACCGCCGCGAGCGCGCTGCTCGCCGTTCTGAAGACTCGGGTAACTCGAAAGGACAAGGTCCACACCCCTTGTTCGAATCGTTCGGACGATTTCTCCACCGCATGGTCGGTGCCGGGGGCGGCACGTCGAGCAGAACATACCAAAGGTGGGGGCCGGTCTCGAGATTGATTGCGCGGGAAACGCCGAGAACCGGACGGATGGGATAATTGACACATGTACCAATTGCCCGGCGTGGCGGCGTGCGGGCGAAATCCAATTCCATTGTGCCGCGCCGATTTCACCAAGGTTGATTCGCGGGATGATGGCTGATTCCTCATTGCTAGCAATCGACGCGCCGCCCGACGGTAGGACTCCAGGCCCGATTATGTGGGAGTATTCCGTCCGGGAGAAGTTCTGGCAGTGGTCGCGGACGCTGAGCCGTCGATTCGCTACAGGGCAGGAGGGAACCGGCGGATATGAGTATCCGGACAACGAATATCGGGGAACATCAGGACATCGCGCTGCCCACATTCGGAGATGTGTTGCGGCGGCTGCGAGATCAGCGCGGGCTTTCCCGGGAGCGGCTGGCATTCTCGGCCGGGGTCAGCGCCAGTTATGTCACGCAGTTGGAGAAGGGCGGGAAAGCCAAGCCCGCCCAGGCCGTGGTCGACGCGCTCGTCAGATGTATGAATCAGCGGAATCCGTTGTCGGACACCGAGCGTCGTTATCTCTACGATTTGGCCGGACTCACCGGCGCCGGATATCCGACGGTCGCGGAGTTGAAGAGATCGATCAGCGCCGACGCGCTGCGCATGCTCGCCATGCACCGGTCCAAGCTGGCGGCGTTCTACGACACCCGCGGCAATGTGCTGGCCGGGAACATCGAATGGGCGCAGGCGTTTCCGGGGCTGGCCGAGAACGGGAATCTATATCGGTGGATGTTCGCCGATCCGGCGGCCCGGCGGGCGATGGCCGATTGGGAGGCCGATGTGCGGCAGTCGGTGAGCTGGCTGCGCGGGATTGTGGGGTCGCTGACCGATCCCACCGTGTTCGGCGATCTCCTGCGCGAGCTCGGCGAGTTCGCGGAGTTCCGGCGCTTCTGGTCCTCCGGCGATGTCGGGTTCGCTCCGCCCGTGCGGACCATGCGATTGCGCGATCGGGGCACGGGCGAGCTGACGCTGTACCGGATCCAGGTGGGCATGCTGGATTCCGTCGCGTATCCGGGCCATATCGTCGCCACGGTCGGATTGCCCACCGGCGTCGTCTGATTGATGCCGTCTAGTTGATCGGGGTCAGGATCACGACCGGGATCTCGCGCTCGGTCCACGCCTGATAGGTGTCGAAGTCGGCGTAGGCCTCCACCAGTCGCGGCCAGAGCCGGGCGCGCTGCTCGGCGTCGGCGGTGTGGGCGCGCACCGCGAATCGGTCGCGGCCGATCTGGATGTGGGTGTCCGGGTTCGCGCGCAGATTGCGGTACCACTGCGGGTGTTTCGGCAGCCCGCCCTGCGAGGCCACCACGATGGTGTCCGCGCCGTCGCCGATGTACAGCAGCGGGACCGTGTAGACGGTGCCGGACTTGCGGCCGCGGTGCTCGAGCAGCAGCGTCGGCACCGGTTTGCGGAAGCCCGCGCCGATGCGCCATTTCCCGCCGATCCGGCCGCCGGTGCGGCGGTAGATCCAGACCTGCGCGCGGCCGGTGTATTTGAAGATCTTGGGCAGGACCGGGGAGTCGAGTTGCGGGGGCCGCGGCGGGGTGGTGGTCATGGGCTTCCTTTCACGCCCCTCGACCATACAGTCAGGACCAGGTGTATGGTCAAGGCGTGCGCACGCATGGATGGTCCGGATCAGCTCCCGCCGACGACGCGGAGGCGATCGACCGCATCGTGGCCGCCGCCCGCCGCGCCATCGACCGCTCCGGCGACGAGTTCAGCATCGCGGAGGTGGCCCGCGACCTCGGCATCACCCGGCAGACCGTGTACCGCTATTTCCCCAGTGTCGAAACACTTCTGACGGCGACGGCCATCGCGCATACCGAGCAGTTCCTGAATGTGCTGGCCGAGCGGCTCGGCGATATCCGGGATCCGGCGACCGCGGTGGTCGAGGGCATCGCGTACACACTGGAACAACTGCCGGAGGAGAAATACCTCGGTTTGTTGCTGCGGCCGGGACGAGCCAGCGCCTTCTCGGCGGGCGTAACCTCCGACACGGCAAGGTCTTTCGGCCGTTCGATCCTGGAACGCTTCTCGGTCGATTGGGTCGCGGCCGGACTCTCGGGCGCCGTCCTGGACGAACTCGTCGAGCACATGCTGCGCATTGTTCAGTCATTCGTCATCGATCCCGGCCGCCCGCCGCGCCGTGGCACCGAGCTCCGCGACTATCTGTCGAAATGGGTTGCGCCCGCGTTATCTCCGCGCTGAATGCGGCAACGCGGCCCCGCGTGCCGTTTCCGATGTGAGTGGTCTGGGCCGGCAGGAGGTCAACTACCCAGCCTGGACGGGCCGGGCTTGCAACTCCACCCCCGAGCTGGCTGCCGGGGAGCGGGCTACGTCCAACACCTGGGAAGGTGCAGGGGCGGTCGACTACGCCCCGCTACCCCACTGTTTCGCCGCCAGGGCGGCGATGTTGTGGGAAGCATTCCGGTCAGCGTGTTCAACGAAACCGCATGCCCGGCAATAGAATTTGGTCTGGCTAGGGCGGTTCGCCCGCTCAGCATGCCGACACTTCCTGCAGGTTTGGGAGGTGTAGGCGGCGTCCACGAATACCAGGGCAACACCAGCGCGGCGCGCCTTGTATTCGATGAAAGACCCGAGCTGGCGGAACGCCCAGGAGTGCAGTGTGACCCGTTGGGGCTTGCGGAGCCGTACCCGCTCACGGATGCCGGTCAAATCCTCGAGACCGATGCCGTGTTCGGTGCGTTGTGCCTCGGCCCAATGCTTTTACTGATTCGGTGGTTGATATCGGTCACGTGGCGGAATTCTCTGCGCCGCTGCCGTTTCAAGACGCGTTTCGCGGCCTTGGTGCCCTTCACCTGCAACTTCCGCCGTAGCTGCCGATGCCGTTCTCGGTGGCGGCGGAGTCCCCGCCCTGCTGCCCGGTACCCGGTGCTGGTGGTCGCGATGTTCGCCAATCCGAGGTCCACTCCGATCCAGCCGACAGGTTCGGGTATTTCGAGTTCCGGAACCTCGCAGGTGGCATACAGGAACCACATCCCGTTTCGGGGGATGAGATCGGTCTCGCCCTGCCGGTACAGTCGCAGGGATTTCAACTGATCTGCGGATCCGGTGTAGCGGACGTTCTTCATCCGGCCCGCGGTGGTCCAGATGGAGACGGTTCTGGCGTCGTATTGCCACGACAGGCAACGATCGTCGAATGGTTGGGCGGCGTCGTGTCGGAAGCGGATCGGCGAGTTCTCGACCTGCTCGCGGCGGCGGCTGCCTTTCGGCCCATAGTTCCCGGCATTCAAGTGTGCAGCGCGAGTTGTGTAAGCGTCAGCGACTTTGCGGATTACGTGCAGCGTGGGCTGCGACGCCAGGCCAACTGCCTTGACCTGCGAATAGTATGCCCGCTGCAGCTCGGTCCGGCTGCGCCTGGAGATGGTCTGTGCCTGTGCGGCGAGCCATGTCGCCGCGGCGTTTGCGGTGTGGATCGTGGTGGCCAGTGCAGCGGCTTGCTCCAGGGTGGGGAGCAACCTGATCTGAACAACCAGCTTCACGCGGTCACTGTATCGGCGCAGTGGTATTGGCGGCCAGGCGTTTTCGGCGTGGTGTGCCGCCGAACCGCGAGTTGCGCGGCGCGTCTCGGGTGACTTGTGGCTGTGTCGTTCTCCGGCCGCCGTGCGCGGGTCCCGGCCGGGAGGCCCGGCCGGACCGCTCACCGTCGACGCCGCGCTGAAGGAGAAATCGGGCGTGCGGTAGAAAAGGTGTGGCGTCGTGGACGCATTCCGCTGATGCCGCCGCCGAGGAGACTTCGTGCGGTCATCGACATCTGAACGGAGAGGCTGTTTCATGGCGACCTCGGAAGCGCGCGCCCAGATCGGCGTGACCGGCCTGGCGGTCATGGGTAGCAATATCGCCCGCAACTTCGCCCGGCACGGCTACACCGTGGCCCTGCACAACCGCAGCATCGGCAAGACCGACGCCCTGATCGCCGAGCACGGCGGTGACGGCGACTTCGTGCGCACCGAGACCGTCGAGGAGTTCGTGGCCGCGCTGGAGAAGCCGCGCCGCGTGCTGATCATGGTGAAGGCGGGCGACGCCACCGACGCCGTCATCGAGGAGCTGGCCGCGGCCATGGAGCCCGGCGACATCATCATCGACGGCGGCAACGCCCTCTACACCGACACCATCCGCCGTGAGGCGGCCATGAAGGCGCGCGGCCTGAACTTCGTCGGCGCCGGCATCTCCGGTGGTGAGGAGGGCGCGCTGAACGGCCCCGCCATCATGCCGGGCGGCCCGAAGGAGTCCTACGAGTCGCTGGGCCCGCTGCTGGAGTCGATCGCCGCCCAGGTCGACGGCGTCCCCTGCTGCACCCACATCGGCCCCGACGGTTCCGGCCACTTCGTGAAGATGGTGCACAACGGCATCGAGTACGCCGATATGCAGCTCATCGGCGAGGCCTACAACCTGTTCCGCGACGCGCTGGGTTTCGACGCCAAGCAGATCGCCGACGTCTTCACCCAGTGGAACTCCGGTGACCTGGAGAGCTACCTGGTCGAGATCACCGCCGAGGTGCTGAACCAGGTCGACGCGAAGACCGGCAAGCCGCTGGTCGACGTGATCGTCGACGCCGCGGAGCAGAAGGGCACCGGCCGCTGGACGGTCAAGTCCGCGCTCGATCTCGGCATCCCCGTGACCGGTATCGCCGAGGCCGTCTTCGCTCGCGCGCTGTCCGGCTCCCGCACCCAGCGCGCCGCCGCGAAGGGCCTCGCCTCCGGTGTCCTGGGCGAGAAGCCCACCGACGTCGCCGAATTCACCGAGGCGATCCGTCAGGCCCTCTACGCCTCCAAGATCGTCGCCTACGCCCAGGGCTTCGACCAGATCGCCGCCGGCTCCGCCGAATACAACTGGGACCTGCACCCCGGCGACCTGGCCACCATCTGGCGCGGCGGCTGCATCATCCGCGCCCGCTTCCTCAACCGCATCAAGGAAGCCTACGAAGCCGACCCGACCCTGCCGTCCCTCATCCTCGCCCCGTACTTCCGCGAGGCCATCGAGACGGCCATCGACAGCTGGCGGCGAGTGGTCGTCGTCGCCACCCAGCTCGGCATCCCGGTCCCGGCCTTCGCCTCCTCGCTGTCCTACTACGACGGCCTCCGCGCCGAGCGCCTCCCGGCCGCCCTCACCCAGGGACAGCGCGACTTCTTCGGCGCCCACACCTACGAGCGCATCGACGCCGAAGGCAAGTACCACACGCTGTGGAGCGGCGACCGCAGCGAAGTCCCCGCGTAATTCGCGGCAGGACAACCGGTCTCACCTGAAAAGGCGGGGCAGGCGCC
>NZ_JBHWHH010000258.1:0-7640 GCF_042732555.1 Nocardia sp. NPDC059764 | reverse complement strand
GAAGAAGGCGGCGGCCAACCGCCCCGCACGACGAAGCCCCGCACCGGATTCGGTGCGGGGCTTCGTCTTTCGGTCCTATTCGGCGGCTACCGGCGTGGTGAGTTCCTTGACCTCGGCGATGTGCCCGAAGTCGAGCTTGACGAGCTGGTCGGCGCAGTCGAAGTACCGGTCGTCGTGGGTGATGACGATGACGGTCTTGCCGCGGTTCTTCAACGAGACCAGGATCTCGCGGTAGAACACGTCACGGAACTTCGGCTCCTGATCGGCGGCCCACTCGTCGAACAGGTAGATCGGCCGGTCCTCGAGCAGCGCGGTCAGCAGCGCCAGGCGCTTGCGCTGTCCCTGCGACAGGTCGATCGTCGACAGGCGGCCGTTCTCCACGGTCACCTTGTGATCGATCCGGAGTTCCTTCAGGTACTTCCGGACCTGGTCGTCGACGCCGTCCTCGAAGCCGAGGTAATCCTCGAACAGGTGGAAGTCGGTGAAGACCGCCGAGCTGTTCTGCCGGAACCACTCGATATTGGTGTGGTCGATCGTCTCGCCATTGAGCGTGAGGTGGCCGTGCTGCGGGACGTAGAGGCCCGTGATCAGTTTGGCCAGCGTCGATTTGCCGCTGCCGTTGCCGCCCACGATGAAGCTGATCTGGCCGGGTTCGAAGGCCAGATCCAGCGGGCCCAGATGGAAGCCGGAGCCGTCGGCCTGCGGCGGGGCCATGGGCCCGCCGTTGGGCAGCGGGTGCCCGCCGTGGCCGACGAACCTGTGCCCGTTGACATCCGGCCGGTCGACACCCTGCGGACCGTGGCCCGGGGGCGGGCCGCCGGGATGCGGCCGGCCGCCGCCGGGGCGCTGTCCGGGGCCCGGGCCGGGGTGCGGTCCGGTGCCGGGCAGCGGCGGGATCGCGGGCGGCGCCTCGGTCAGGTAGCTGTAGCCGACGTCGTTGAGCTCGAGCCGCGCCGCGGTGACGGCGGCCCGCTCGGTGTAGGGCAGCCGCGACTCGTCGTGCGCGGTCTGGATGGACAGGTTGAGCGACCGGATCTTGGCCAGCGCCACGTCACCACGCAGCAGGTCCGGGATGCGGTGCATGAAGTTCTGCATCGGCATCGCCAGGAATGTGGTGACGAGCACGTAGCCGACCATCACGTTCTGCGGCAGTTCCAGCGCCCGCGCCAGCCCGAACAGGATGAGCGCCATGGTGGCCAGCTGCAGCAGCTGCCCGAACCCCTGGGCCACGGTGAATTTCGACCCGGCGTCGATGTTCTGCGCCCGCAGCGTCTCAGCGGAGCCGAGCAGGTGCTTGTCCATGAAGTCGCGCCGCCGCCCGCGGTGCAGCTTGAGCTCCTTGATGCCCAGCGACACCGCCTGGAAGGAGCGCAGCAGCCCGTCCTCGTTCTCCCGCGCGGACTGGTACAGCGCCCGCACTCGCTTGAGAACCAGTTCCACACAGGCGATTCCGAGCAGCGTGCCCGCCACCGTGGTGGCGAAGATCGGCCCGGACACGACGGCCAGGAATACGAAGCAGCCCACGATGGTGGCCAGATCGATGCAGATGCTCGGGATGGCCGTCACCGCCTGCGACAGGGCCCGCACATCCTCGGTGAGGGTGGCGATCAGCCGGTGCTGGCCCAGCCGCTCCAGGTGTTCCAGCGGCGCGGACACGATGCGCGAGCTCAGGTCCGCGCGCAGCCGGTAGATGGCGTCCTGGGCCAGCCGGATCAGCAGCACCTGCGAGATCACGCCGCTGATCAGGATGACCAGGGCGGTCGCGACGAACGCCTGGACGGTGACGCCCGGATGCGGTTCCGGTGACACCACTCCCCGAATCAATGTCACCAGGTAGGTATTGGCCGCACCGCAGACGAGACCGGAGGCGATGACGCCGGCGATCCGCATCCACGAGATGGAGATGAGGAATCTGATGAGTTGCATGACTGCTGGCTCTCTGGACTGGACGGGTCGGGCTGGTCAGGGACGGATGACGTCGAACACGACGCCCTCGAGGGTGACGCCGGGCGCGAAGGAGAACGCCACGCCCGTCGAGATCGGCTGGGATGCCGACTGCGCGACCATCTGCTCGAGCACGAAGATCAGCGAGACGCTGAGCATGTTGCCGTACTCGGCGAGCACGTCCCAGCTGGTGGCGGCCTCTTCGGCGCCGAGGCCGAGCGAGCGCACCGACTCCTCGATGATCTTGGGGCCGCCCGGGTGGATCGCCCACAGATCGATGTCGGACTTGGTGAGTCCCTGGCGCGCGAGCACCTCGGTCACCACCGGGTCCACGCCGCGCAGGATGTACTGCGGCAGGTTCTCCGACAGCTCGCAGGTGATGCCGTTGTCGTTGACGCCCAGCACGATTCCGTCCTCGGCGTCGTCGAACAGGTAGCTGAAGCTGTCCCGGATGACGATGGATCCGGCCGGCAGCTGCTGGTGCGCCTGCCGGGCGCCGATGACCACCGCGCCGCACCCGTCGCCGAAGAGGCTGTGGATGATGACGTCGTTGACATTGTCGTCGAACACGGCGTTGACCGAGCTCAGCTCGATGCAGATGACCAGCGCCTTCTTGTCCGGGTGCGCCCGCACATAATCCGTCGCGGCGCGCACGGAGTTCATGGCCGCGGCGCAGCCCATGAAGTTCACGACGACCCGGTTGACGGTGGGGGACAGGCCCAGCTGCTTGACCACGGCCACGTCCACGCCGGGTGCGATGAACCCGGTGCTGGTGGCGAAGACCAGCATGCCGATCTCGGCGGCCGGGTCCTCGAGGTGGGCGACGGCGCGGCCGGCCACGTCCACGGCCAGCGGCACCGCGTGGTCGTAGAAGGTGTTCATGCGGTCGCGGATGGTGCCCGATTCCCGGCTGTAGGACAGGAATTCGGGGTCGATCGGGTTCACCGCGAGGTGGCGGGTGGTGACCCGGGTCTTCTGGTAGATCCGCGGGATCCGGGCCTGCTGGGCCGGGTCGGTGAACAGTCCGGCGACCTGGGCGGCGGCGTCGGCCTGCGCGAAGATCTGCGCGGGCGCGCCGGTGGCGATGGACTCGATCACGCCGACGGTGGTCGGCGGGGCCGGCGGCATCGGGGTCGGCGCGAAGTCGTAGCCGGGTTCGCCTCCCGCGAACCGGGCTGCGGGCCGGGCGGCCCCTTCGTCGATGGTGATGGACACGAATGACTCCCCTCGTATTCTTTGGTGGAACCCGCGGTGCGGCCGGCGCATGTTCCGGCGCGCCGCGGTGTTCGGAATCGGTTCAGACCGTGCCGATTCCGGTGAAGCCCTGCGCGGTGTAGACGACACAGGTCTTCAGGGCGAGCGGCGAGAAGTGCTCCTTGACGAACCCCCACTTGCGCTCCACCGCGTCGTCGGACGGCGCGAGGATGTAGGTGCGGATCTGCTTGGGGAAGCGGTCGGTGAAGAAGCTCTTGGCGGGAAGCCATTCCACGCCGAACTTCGCCGACTCC
Organism: Nocardia sp. NPDC059764; assembly: GCF_042732555.1. NCBI lineage: Bacteria > Bacillati > Actinomycetota > Actinomycetes > Mycobacteriales > Nocardiaceae > Nocardia > Nocardia sp. NPDC059764. Next base: position 4,188 of record NZ_JBHWHH010000258.1, on the reverse strand, counting down.
TCACGCAGCACGTCCTCGGTGGCGATATTGGCGAAACCGCTGCGCTGGTAGGGCAGTACGTGATGGACGCGATGCGAGCTGAGGCCCGCCGACAGGAAGCAGTCCAGGTAGCGGTTGCCGACCACCTTCAGGTCGTAGGCTTGTTCGATCTGGTCGACGCCCCAGTCCTCGGAGTTGTGCTCGAGTTCCTCGGTTTCGACCTCGAAGTCGTGGCTGGCCACCACCAGGAAGGTGGAGACCCACAGGGTGATCACGAATTGCAGGGCCCAGGCCCAGAAGTCGCCCATCACGGTGAAGGCGATGAGCTCGCCCAGCAGCAGGAACCGCGCGCCGAACGACCCGATGAAGTGCGGCAGTGCCCCACCCCAGGTGCCGTACATGTCCTTGATGCCTACCTTGCGGGTGAGGCGGCAGACGTCGAGCAGGCGGAAGGTCATGCCGGTGACGGTGTGACCGAACTTGTGCAGGGTGTGGATCGGCACCCGGTACAGCCGCGGGATCCGCATCATCATGGTGAAGACGTTCTTCTTGATGTCGACTTCACTCTGGGTGTGCGGGTGGTGCAGCAGGGCGTGGCCGTCCGCGGTCACGAATGCCAGTGCGACGTAATTGAAGTCGAAGGCGTTCGTGTAGATCTTGTTCATGCCCTTCTGGGCACGGTGGATGGCGTAGTGCCCGAACCCGGCCAGCGAGCTGCGCAGCAGCACCATCGCGATCACGAAGACCGGCAACGGCATCCAGGACCGCTCGAACAGCCGCAGGCCCTGCACCGCGAAGTACGCCACCGCGAGAATGGCGACCACGATATTGAAATAGGTGTCCATGCGCCGGATCCGGGCGGCCAGCTCGGGTTCCTTGAGCCGCGCCTTCACCTTGTGCAGCAGGTCGTCCTTGTTGTCGAAGCTGAACTTCGGGGTGTCGCGCCAGCTGTCGAAACCCTCGTTGAACAGGAACGCGGGCGCGTTGGCCTTGGGGTGGATGTCCTCGGGCAGGGCGTCACGGTCGAGCGCGTACTTCTTCAGAATCTTGCCGATGGCTTCCGGATTCTTGTGGTACGAGCCGACAATCGAGGTGATGTCGCGGTTCTTGGTGCGGCCGATGAAGAACTCGCCGCCCGGATGCTTGGAGATCCAGTCGGAGAGGTCGTAGGCTTTCCCGTCGTAGACCCAGACGTTGGAAATGGGCGGCGGTCCGTCGAGCGGGGGCCGGCGGAATTCACCTTCGGGCGCCTGCCGTTCGATCGTCGCCTCGGCCTCGGGCCGTTCGATCGTCATAGCTTTCCTCCACACGCACACACCGCGTTCGAACTTACGGATGGAATCGTCGGCGTTGCGGCTTGCAATTCACTGAACAATCTCTTAAGTGGGCTTTTGTTAACAGCAGCCCGAAAAAAATGCGAAAGCCGGCCGGGGTCGGACGACAGCTGTTGCCGCCGTTGCTCGTTCCCCGAACCGGCTCCCAACTCACAGGACAGACGGGCGCGTGTTTAGCCGCCGGGCTTGGTGACGTGCACCGGCTTCGCCCAGTCGGACAACGTCACGGTGACGGTGCCCGCGTCCTTGGTGACGATGGCGCGCACCAGGTTCGGGCCGGTGCCCGGCGAGGCCGCGGTCGAGGGCAGGGTGGTGCCCGCACCGCTCGGCGGCGCGACGTCCTTGATGTACAGGGTGATCGGGAACTCGCCGCCGTCCTTGCCGATCTGCGGGACGACCGGGTCCATGACGTCGGCGGAGATGGTGCCGCTGACCTTCACGGTGTCGACGCCGTCGATCTTCTCGCGGCCTTCGGCCTTGGCGTTCTTCACCTGCGAGATGGCGTAGGCCAGACCCTTGTCCTTGTCGAGCAGGACGCCCGGGTCGTAGATCTTCTCGGCGGGGCCGACGGGGGAGTACTTGGTGCCGTCACCCGTGTAGAGGGTCTTGTCGACGACCATGAACTTGGTCTTGGTGAAGTCGCCGTCCTGCTTGACCTTCACCTCGGCGTCACCGATGGCCTGGCCCTGGCCCTGCGGCTGGTTGGTGACATCGGCCTTGATGCTCTTGACCGACAGCGTGGGCAGGTTCTTGACGTCCAGCACCACGTGCACCGACTGCAGGGTCTGGGTGGTCTTGGCCGATTCGGCGACGATCTGCGCGCCCTCGGGCAGCTGCGACGGCGGGGCCGCCTGCGAGGTGGTGGCCTTGCTGTCCGAGCTGGAGGACGAGGTGCAGCCCGACACGAGCGCGGCGGTCGCGGCCGCGGCGATCATGATCGGGAGGACGCCGCGCCGAATCCGGCTGCCGGACGTGCGGTTCCCTTGGGATATCAGGTCATTCATGTACAACCCCCGAAGTCCATTCGATCTCGTAGTGAGGGCAGCCTTGCCGCTGCCCGTCGTAGTATGCAGGACGTTGCCCGCGCTCGCGCCGATCGGTGCGATACTCCGGCATCCAACCAGCACCGGCTCGATGTCGCCACGCTGTTTCGATCATCCAGCCGCGCAGGCGATCAGCCCGCAACCAGCTATGTCGCGGGTCCGGCCGAGCGTTAACAATCCGGCCGAGTGCGCAGCAGGCCGGAACGGCCGATTCTTCGGATGCCGCTCCGTCGCTGGATGTTTGCCAGTTGGTCGCTGAACGTTCAGTGTAAATCGTTACCCGGGGCGGGTATTGACACGTGCCTTCGGCTGGGCTCAATATGAACGTGCGTTCATGAACAATCGTTCATAATAGGAGCCGAGCATGACCGAGATCGTGAATACCGCCCAGTCCGAAGCCTGGAACGGCTACGAAGGCGAACACTGGGCAGGCCACTACGACCGCTACGACGCCGTGAACCACGGCTTCGACGAACCCCTGCTGACCGCCGCCCGCATCGCCGACGGCGACCGGGTCCTCGACATCGGCTGCGGTAACGGCCAATTGACCCGTGCCGCCGCCCGCCGCGCCGGCACCGGCTCCGCGACCGGCGTCGACCTGTCCGGACCGATGCTCGCCCGCGCCCGCGAACGGGCCGCCGTCGAAGCCGTCCCCAATGTCGGCTTCGAACAGGGCGACGCCCAGATCCATCCCTTCCCCGACGCCGCCTACGCCGCCGCGCTGAGCCGCTTCGGCATCATGTTCTTCACCGACCCGGTGGCCGCCTTCGCCAATATCGCCCGCGCCCTGCGCCCCGGCGGCCGCCTGGCCTTCGCCGCCATGACTCCGCTCCCGGGCACCGATCTGGGCGCCGTATTCGGCGCCGCCGCAGCCCATCTCGGCGATTTCACGGTCAGCCCCGCCGAAGGCCCGTTCTCCGAGCCCGACCGCATCCGGGACCTGTTGTCCGCCGCGGGTTTCCATGAGATCGGCGTCGAATATCGTGAGGCCGAGGGCATCTGGGGTGACAATATCGCCGACGCCACCGAATTCATCATGGGCTGGGGCCCGGTCCGCTACCACCGCTCTCTGGCCGGATTCGTCACCGACGACGAAGTCCGCCAGGCGATCTCCACGGCCCTGCTTCCCTACGTCACTCCCGGCGGCATCGCGCTGCGCGGGTCGGCCTGGCTCGTCACGGCCGCGACCCCGCTACCGTAACCATCCATGTCCCCCCGTAAGGCCGCGGCGCTGCGCGCCACCGACGACACTCTCCGCGATCACCTCGTCGCCACCGCGCAGCGCCTGCTCGCCGACGGCTCGGCCGCCACCCTCACCGTGCGCGCCATCGCGCGCGCGGCCGGGGTGGCCGACGGCGTCCTCTACAACCATTTCCCGGACAAGGACGCCCTGCTCGCGGCTGCGGTCCGCGCGCACGTCGACGCCGCGCACCGCGCGCTCGGCTCATTGCCCGCCCCGGGGGAGGCGACGGTCGCGGAGAATCTCCGCATATATCTGAGCGCGGGCCTCGATCTGCACCGCGCGGTGCTGCCGGTCTTCGCGGGCCTGCTGTCCACCCCGGCCGTGCTGGATCGCTTCGCCGACCTGCCGACGGATCAGCCCGACTGGCGCGTGCTGCTCTCCGGCTATCTGGCCGGTGAGCGGCGACTCGGCCGCCTCGCCCCCGAGGCCGACATCGCCGCCGCGGCGGCGGTCCTGGTCGGCATCTGCCACGACCGGGTCCTCAACGCGGTGCTGCCCGGCATGTCACCGCCCGCCGTCGAGCCCGCGGCGGTCGTCGCCACGCTCCTCGACGGCATCGGCCCCAGGGTGTAGCGACTGCTCGAACGAC
>NZ_JBHWHH010000257.1:0-7657 GCF_042732555.1 Nocardia sp. NPDC059764 | reverse complement strand
GCACTCCGGGGCCGCGTCGACGCAACAATTTCCGCGCTACATGTCGAGGCCGAGATCGAGCACCCGGACCGAGTGGGTGAGCGCGCCCACGGCCAGGTAGTCGACGCCGGTGCGCGCGTAGTCGGCGGCCATGTCCAGTGAAAGCCCGCCCGAGGACTCGAGTTTGGTGCGCGGCGACCGGGTGTTGCGGCGCTGCACCGCCGCCTGGGTGGCCCACAACGGGAAGTTGTCCAGCAGCACCAGTTCCACGTCCTCGGCGAGCACGGCGTCGAGCTGTTCGAGGCTGTCCACCTCGACCTCGCACTCGATGTCCGGGTCCAGCTCCCGCACGGCGCGCAGCGCGGCGACCACCGAGCCCGCGGCCACCACATGGTTGTCCTTGATCAGCGCGGCGTCGCCGAGACCCATGCGGTGGTTCACGCCGCCGCCGACCCGCACCGCGTACTTCTGCAGTGCGCGCAGGCCCGGCAAGGTCTTGCGGCTGTCGCGGATCCGGCAGTCGGTGCCCTCGACGGCGTCCACCCACTGGGCGGTCGCGGTGGCGATGCCGGACAGGTGGCACACCAGATTCAGCAATGTACGTTCGGCGGTGAGCAGCCCGCGCGTCGGCGCGACCAGGCTCAGTACGGTGTCGCCCGGCTGCACCCGGGTGCCGTCCGGCACGCGCCCGGTCACCTCGTAGTTGCCCGCCCCCAGCACCTCGTCGAGCACCAGCAGCCCGACGTCCAGCCCGGCGACGGTGCCCGGCTGCCGAGAAGCCATGCCCGCCTTGGCCACCGCGTCAGCGGGCACCGTGGCCAGGGTGGTGATGTCCGGGCCGTACCGCAGATCCTCGTCGAGGGCGGTGCGGATCAACGCGATCAGTTCGTCGCGATCGAGTCCGGCATCGAGGGTCATGACAGCACTCCTTGTTCTCTGACGCCGCTCACGACGCGGCGGGGATCACGTCGCGGCCCCACGCGGGCGCCGCCTCCGCGTCCTCGGTGACCAGCTTCGGGCGGCCGTCGGAACCCAGCCGCACGGTGGTGCTGCGGCGCAGCTCCTCCCGCGGGTCCGGATAGTCCGAGCGGGTGTGGCAGCCGCGGCTCTCGGTGCGGGCCGCCGCGGCGACCAGCAGCGCGCGGGCGGTGAGGGTGAGGGCCGAATCCTCCAGGTCGCGCAGGAAGGCCGCGGCCGCGTCGGCGGGCACGCCCGCCCGATCCACGCGCGCCGGGTCATCGGACCCATCGGCCTCCGCCGCCCCGCGATTCAGCGCCCATTCGACGGTGATGTCGGGAGCCTCGTTGTCGGAGACCAGGCCGAGCATGCGCAGGATGGCGGCGCGCAGCCCGTCGCCGTCACGGACCACCCCGGCGCGTTCGGTCATCAGCTCCTGCAACAGTTTCCGGTCCGCGCGCGGGAACCGCAGCGGGCCGACCTCGGAGATCGGGGCCGACATGCCCTGCCGTTCCGCGGCGGCGATGCCCGCGCGCTCGCCGACCACCAGGCCCTCCAGCAGACTGTTGGAGGCCAGGCGATTCGCGCCGTGCAGCCCGGTGCGGGCCACCTCACCGGCGGCGTACAGGCCGGGCACCGTGGTGCGGCCGGAGGTGTCGGTGAGGATGCCGCCGCACTGGTAGTGGGCGGCCGGCGCGACCGGGATCAGGTCGGTGGTCGGGTCGATGCCCGCCGCCCGGCACGCGGCCGTGATGGTCGGAAAGCGTTGCGGGAAGCCCTGGAGCGCGCGGGCGTCGAGGTAGACGTGGTCGTCGCCGAGCTCGTGCATGCGGGCCGCGATGGCCTTGGCCACCACATCGCGCGGGGCCAGGTCGCCGAGCGGGTGCACGCCCGCGGTCACCGAATCGCCCCGGGAGTCGACCAGGATCGCGCCCTCGCCGCGCACCGCCTCGCTGATCAGCGGGCGGCGGCCGAGACCGCCGGGGGTGAACAGCACGGTCGGATGGAACTGCAGGAACTCCAGATCCGAGACCAGCGCCCCGGCCCGCAGCGCCAGCGCGATGCCGTCGGCGGTCGCGCCCGCGGGATTGGTGCTGCACGCGTAGAGCTGGCCGAGGCCGCCGGTGGCGAGCAGGACCGCGGGCGTGTGCACGATGCCGAAGCCCTTGTCCGACAGCGCGATCACGCCGCGTACGCCCTCGGGTCCGGTGACGATGTCGAGGACGGCGGCCCCGAAGATCACCGGCAGTCCGGCGGCGTTCAGGGCCCGCTGCACCTCCGCGCCGGTGGCGTCGCCGCCCGCGTGGATGATGCGGCGGGTGCTGTGCCCGCCCTCGCGGGTGCGCGACACCTCGCCGTCGCGGCCCAGGTCGAAGACCGCGCCCAGGTCGGTCAGCGCGGCGACCGCCTGCTGACCGCCCTCGACGATGGACCGCACCGCCTCGACGTCACACAGTCCGGCGCCGGCGACCACGGTGTCGTGCACGTGGGATTCCACCGAATCCCCGTCCGGCGCGACCACCGCGATCCCGCCCTGCGCGTACTGGGTCGAGGTGTCGGTGGGTCCGCCCTTGCTCAGGGTCAGCACCCGCAGCCCGTGCCGGGAGGCGGTGCGCGCGGCGGTCAGCCCGGCCACGCCACCACCCACCACGACGAGGTCGGCCTCGGCTTCCCAGGTGACCGAAATCGATGTGTTCACTTGCTCATCCCTCCCCCGACGGGGCGGGCGTGGCTACTCGCCGCCGCCCGGGTTGCCGATCTCGATCATGCGCTGCACCGAATTGCGGGCCAGGGCGGCGGTTTCGGGATCGACGTGGACCTCGTCGCGGTTCTCCACCAGGCAGCGGAGCAGGGCGGCGGGGGTGATCATCTTCATGTACTTGCAGGACGCGCGGTCGTTGACGGCCTGGAAGTCGATGCCGGGGGCGGCCTTGCGCAGCTGGTGCAGCATGCCGACCTCGGTGGCGACCAGGACCTGGTTGGACTTCGCGGCCTTGGCGGCGTCGATCATGCCGCCGGTGGACAGGATGTGCACCCGGTCGGCCGGGAACTCACCCGCGCCCGCCAGGTACAGAGCCGAAGTGGCGCAACCGCATTCGGGGTGCACGAACAGCTCGGCGTCGGGGTGGGTGCGCGCCTGCTCGTTGAGCTCGTCGCCGTTGATGCCCGCGTGCACGTGGCACTCGCCCATCCAGATGTGCATGTTCTCGCGGCCGGTCACGCGCTTGACGTGCGCGCCCAGGAACTGGTCCGGCAGGAACAGCACCTCGCGGTCGGGGTCGATGGAGGCGACCACGTCGACGGCATTGGAGGAGGTGCAGCAGATGTCGGTCAGGGCCTTCACCGCGGCGGTGGTGTTCACGTAGGAGACCACCAGCGCGTCCGGGTACTCGGCCTTCCAGGCGCGCAGTTCGTCGGCGGTGATGGAGTCGGCCAGCGAGCAGCCCGCCCGCTCGTCCGGGATGAGGACCGTCTTCTCCGGGCTGAGGATCTTGGCGGTCTCGGCCATGAAGTGCACACCGCAGAAGACGATGGTGTCCTCGGGCGCCTCCGCGGCGATCCGGGACAGGGCCAGGGAGTCGCCCACATGGTCGGCGATGTCCTGGATCTCCGGCAGCTGATAGTTGTGCGCCAGGATGGTGGCATTGCGCTCGCGCGCCAGCCGCTTGATCTCCGCCGCCCAGTCCGGGGTGGCGTCCACACCGGTGTACCCCGACGGCCCGTCGGCGATGCGCTCGGTCAGCGTGCCCACTGCTGCAGCCATGGCATGGCTCCTTCTCTCATGCGCCCGGCAACTTCGCCGATTCGCATCCACACGGTTTTCGACTTAGAATCGAAAACGTGGCCCATCGTAGCACTATCCACGAAACGCTCACCGCCGTGTTCCAGGTTCGTCGCTTCCCGGAAACCATCGGTGCAGGTGAGAGCGCTAGGGACCGGCGCAGCGCGGTCACGGATCGGTGCCCGCCCGGCCAGCGCACCGAACTCGCGGTCCTGTTGTGGGAGCGCGCCCTCGACCCCGCCAAGGACACCTGGTCACTTCCCGGCGGCCGCCTGCGCGACGGCGAGGACCTCGACGCCTCGGCCGCGCGCCAGCTCGCCGAGAAGGTCGATGTGCGCGAACTGACCCATCTGGAACAGGTGTGGGTGTTCAGCGATCCCGACCGGGTGCCCGGCGACCGGCGCATCGCCTCGGCGTACCTGGGCCTGGTGCCGTTGACCGCCGAACCGGTGCTGCCGCCCGACACCCGCTGGCATCCGGTCTCGAACCTGCCGACCATGTCCTTCGACCACGGCACGGTCGTGCGGCATGCGCGAAACCGGCTGGCCGCCAAGCTCTCCTACACCAATATCGCCTTCGCGCTGGCGCCCGCCACCTTCACCATGTCCACGCTGCGTGAAATCTACTGCGCGGCACTGGGATACGACGTGGACACCACCAACCTGCAGCGCGTCCTGACCCGCCGGAAGGTGATCACGCCGACCGGCGAGACCGCCTCCCCCGGCCGGGCCGGCGGCCGCCCCGCCGCGGTCCATCGCTTCACCGACTCCGAGATCCGGGTCACCGACGAATTCGCGGCCTTCCGCCCGCCCGCCTGAGGCCCCCATTTTTGGTGGCAGCGGCGGCGGGTAACCCGAAAAGCGCTGCGCCCGATAGTGGAATGAACATCCAAGATCACTATCGAAGGAGTGCCATGTCCGCATCCATGCGCATCGGAACCGCCCTCGCCGGCGCCGCCCTGACCGCGGCCGCCGTGTCGATCTCGGGATCCGCGGTCGCGTCCGCCGAGACGGTGGTGGCCGATCCGAACGCCTATCTCGTCGGCGACACGGTCTATTTCAGCTACTCCAACCTCGCCAGCTGCGCCATCAAGGCGACCGGCGACGTCGGCTGTGACGCGACCAATATCGACCTGCGCTGGTACGGCCTGCCGGTCACCAACCTGACCATCGACGCCGCGTTCCTGCCCGCCCATCCCGCGCTGGGCCCGATCGGCGTGCACGGCCGCTCGGGCAGCCCGCTGCTCACCGGCGGCGGCCCCACCCCCGGCTCGAACTCGCCCTACGGTCCCGACGCCACCATCACCTACGCGGGCACGACCTGCACCGGCAGCGGCTTCCGCGGCGCGATCTCGTGCAACGCCAAGGGACACCACTTCACCTTCGGCTTCGTCACCGACTACAACTGAGCCGACGGCGCGGTGGGCTACGGCATCTCGCCTACCCCGCCGAATCCCTCACCGGCACCGGCACTATCGACGGCGAACAGGTCGACTGCATCGGCGCCCGCTGGATGTCGCTACCAGCGCAGCATCGGCAGCGGGCGCAGCGGGTGAGTGACGGCGTACGCGACACCCCGACGCGCCAGGAAGGCGTGGAAGCCCTCGTACGGGAGTTGGGCCACAACGGATTCGACGTCGGCGCGGGCCAGCGGACGCCGGACCAGGCCACGACTGGCGTCGATCCGGTCGGCGACGCGGAAGGTCTCGACGAGGCGGTCGTCGACGGCGCGGAGCCGGTGATGGTCGAGGACCAGGCGGCGCGCGGTGCCGACATCGGCGATACCGAAATCCGCGGCGTGCGCGGTGGCCAGGTCGGCGGAAGGGTCGAGATAGTCCCAGGTCCCCGCGGTCCAGACGCCGAGGTCGTGCACGGCCCACGCCAGGGCCGCCACATCGGGGACCGGCTCCCCCAGCAGCAGTCGCTGGTAGTTCAGACTGCGCAGAACGTGATTGCGGTAGGCGGGAAACGACGCGCCGAGCTGATCGCGGTGCCGGTCGAGCACGGCATCGACGATCGGATGACCGGTCTGTATCCGCATGGGCTCCCCTGGTGTGTCATCCGGACTTCAGCGGACACTACACCCGGCATCGCACCGCGGGCGGGTGAGCGATCCCCCGAAAATCTGGGTCCTCGAAAGCCCTTGTGAACCAAGGGTTATTCAAAAATACTTCTCGCCCATGAACACCAAGACGATCGCTCGCTACGCCGCTACGGGGGCCGCTGTCGCGGCCGCGGCAGTGCAGCTTTCCACCGGGTCGGCCACGGCCGCCACGGGCACCATCCCGATCATGTTCGGCGTCGGCTCCGACCTGCTCGGTTGCCAGGCCACCACGGTGAGATGCGAAATCTCCGTCGAGGTGGACGACGTGACGACGCCCGTCTCGATCGTCATCAACGGCAAGACCATGGTGACCGCCCTGCCCGCGCCGAGCTCGGCCGGGCCCGGCTTCCTGGTCTACCAGTGGTTCCCCGATACGGCGGGCACGAACACGATCACCGTCACGTCCGGCAGCCAAATCCGCACCGTCACCATCCCCATCATCGACAACAACTCGCCCGAGGCGTTCATCCGGCGTAACCAGGACGCCGTGCGTCGCTTCGCCTGCCAGTCGGGCAGTAGCGCTGCATGTCTCAGCAGCGGCGTCAAATGATCGGCTAATCGTCCCGGGAGCGATCGCGGTGCTTGGTGGTGCGCCGGTAGCGGCGGCCGCTCGGGATCGGCTGGGACGCATTGGATCTGCGCAGTTCGTGGCGGTGACGCCAGGCGGTGAGGTCCGGGCGCTCGGCCGGCGCGGCGGCGTCGGCCGGCGCAGCCTTACCCGGCGGTGCGGTCTTCATGAGGTCCCCTGGGTGATGCGAATCCGTGGTCGCGAACACGGTAGGGGGTACAACACGCGAGGTCCAGCGATTATTGCCGGGATTCGGGTCAGCGGGGTGCGTCGGGTTCGGGGGCTTCGAACGGGACCGCCGGGCCGTGGGGCGCGTGGGGTTGCGGCGCACCGGAATTGCCGGGGTAGGGGCCGTAGAGGATGGCGGAGCCGTACTGGGACGGGGCGACGATCACCGGGTCGGGGCGTGCGCCGCCGAAGGGTAGGTATTCGCCGGTGCCCAGATCGTCGGAGGTGCTCAGCGCCGCGAGCAGCAGGATCACCACCGCGGCGGCCAGGGGCTGCGCGATGAGGGCGGCCCAACCCTCCACGGAGGGCGCGAATTCCACGATGGTGTGGATCGGCGGATTGCTCGGGCGGACGTGGCGCTGCTCGGCCACCGCCTCGCCGACCACCTTGGTGAGCAACGCGCCGAGCGCGGAACCGAGAATGATGCCGGTCAGCAGGACCGGGCCCCGCACCCGCCGCCAGCGCCAGGCCGCGACCGTGCCGAGCACGCCGAGCACGATGCCGATCAGCACGAAGATGGCGAGCGCGTCGAAACGGTGCAGGCTCTCACCGGTCAGCGCGGTGCCGCGATCGGGTTCGACCACCAGCAGTTGTTCCGCCGGAGCCAGATACGCCCAGGCCACCCCAGCCAGGGCGCTCACCGCGGCGAGCGCGGCACACACCGCCGCCGCCGCACGCACTTCCCGCATCATTACCTCGACGCGTAGTCCGCCCGGCTCGGCGGCGAATGTGGCTGCCACTAGCGATGTTCCAGGCTCGTGGAGTCGAGCACCCCGTGGCGCGAGCACTTGGCCCACCAGCCGTCGGGGCTCACCTGCACGATCATGCGGCGTCCGCATTGTTCACAGAAGCGCGGCGGCTCCAGGCCCAGGGCCGCCGCGGGGGGTACCGGATCGTCCAGCCCCGGCACGACTCGCTTGCCCGTGAAAGGGTTGTAGCGCTCCTCGATGTCCACGACCACCTCGATGGATCCTTCGCGTATCGAACTCGGCGGGCAGATCAGGTCCAGGGGAATGGAAACCCCCGCACCCCTACCGTAC
>NZ_JBHWHH010000256.1:0-7716 GCF_042732555.1 Nocardia sp. NPDC059764 | reverse complement strand
GTTTGACCAGCTGGGCCACCATTTTGTCCGTGAATCCCGGACGGTGCTCCGCTGTCAGCTAGGCATTCGGTCCCGTGTGCAGCCGGGCCGAATACCTCACCGGTGTCAGCGGGCGGCGTTCGCCGGGTCGAGCAGCGCCGGAACCCGGGTCTCCCGGTCCGGGCCCTTGGCCTCCGCCATTGGCCAGCGGGCGCAGCTGTACAAGACGATCGCGCGGCTACAGGACGCGGGCCTGGTGGCCGTCCGCCAGACCGGCCGAGACCAGCAGTACCCCGAGCGCACCGTCTACGAGATCACCGACGACGGCCGCACCGCCTGCCTCGCCTGGATCAACGACATGGTCGCGACGCCGCGCAACGAATTCCCGGAATTCCCTGCGGCCCTGTCATTTCTGATGCTGCTCGGGCCCATTCCGGCCCGGGTCGAACTCCAGCGGCGCGCCGACGCCCTGCGCGCCGGACTCGAAGAAATCGACGCGGGCCTCGATCAGGCCACGAAGTTCGGCCTCCCGCGCGTCGCGCTACTCGAGGACGAATACCAGCGCACCGTCCTCGCCGCCGAATTGCAGTGGCTGCAAGGCGTTCTCGCGGATCTCGCCGACGGCACCCGCACCTGGTCCTGGGAAAGTCTGGCCCCGTTCCAGGACCGGACGCCCGACTGAAGAAGAATCGCCGCCCGCCTCGGACCGGCTCGGCAGGTTCACGCCGCAACGCTCGTGACGATGAAATTGATTGCACACCTTTATATTTGGACCTACGCGGCCTCTTCGCCGGTGCGTCGAATTCCAGCGTACGGGTGAGGGTGTCGGACCGGCTGCCTCAGGTGATTTGGGCGACCCGTTCGACACTTCTACTGGTCTGCAGCATATGCACTGAAATGCCACCGCAAATGTCACCGAAATGTCCGTACGGCGAGTGTCAATTTGTTGCGAACCCCTCGGGGTTACCAACGGCAAGGCCGCCCGCATCCGAAAATGCGGGCGGCCTTGGTGTTTCGGGCTACACCGGACTCAGCGGGCGAACAGCAGCGCGCGCTTGACTTCCTGGATCGCCTTGGTGACCTCGATGCCACGGGGGCACGCGTCGGTGCAGTTGAAGGTGGTGCGGCAGCGCCACACACCCTCGACATCGTTGAGGATGTCCAGACGCTCGCGGGCGCCCTCGTCACGGCTGTCGAAGATGAAGCGGTGCGCGTTCACGATCGCGGCCGGGCCGAAGTAGCTGCCGTCGCTCCAGTACACGGGGCAGGAGGTGGTGCAGCAGGCGCACAGGATGCACTTGGTGGTGTCATCGAAGCGGGCGCGGTCGTGCTGGGACTGGATGCGCTCGTAGGTCGGCTCGTTGCCCTTGGTGATCAGGTAGGGCTTGACCGCCTTGAACGCGTCGAAGAACGGCTCCATGTCCACCACGAGGTCCTTCTCCACGGGCAGGCCGCGGATCGGCTCGACGGTGACCGTCAGCTCCTTGCCGCCCTTGGGCAGCATGTCCTTCATGAGGATCTTGCACGCCAGGCGGTTGACGCCGTTGATGCGCATGGCATCCGAGCCACACACGCCGTGCGCGCAGGAGCGACGGAAGGTGAGCGTGCCGTCCAGGTAGGACTTGATGTAGATCAGCACGTTCAGGAACCGGTCGGTCGGCAGCACGGGGACCTTGAACTCGTCCCAGTGCTGGCCCTGCCCGTCCTCCGGGTTGAAGCGGGCGACCTTGACGGTGATCAGGGTCGACCCGTCCGGCACCGGAGCCGGCTTCTGCGGCGTTTCAGCGACAGCAGTCATCAGTACTTACGCTCCATCGGCTCGTAACGGGTCTGCACAACCGGCTTGTAGTCCAGACGGATGTCGGAGATGAGCTCCGGGCTGGTCTTGTAGGCCATGGTGTGGCGCATGAAGTTGACGTCGTCGCGGTCCGGGTAGTCCTCGCGCGCGTGGCCGCCACGGGACTCCTTGCGGTTCACCGCACCCGCCACGGTCACCTCGGCCAGCTCCAGCAGGAAGCCCAGCTCGACGGCCTCGAGCAGGTCGCTGTTGTAGCGACGGCCCTTGTCCTGCACGGTGATCCGCGAGTAGCGCTCCTTGAAGACCTGGATCTCCTCGAGCATGGACTTCAGCGACTCCTCGGTGCGGTACACACCGGCCTTGTCGTCCATGGAGTTCTGCAGCTCGGTGCGGATGTCGGCGACGCGCTCGTTGCCGTGCTCGCCCAGCAGGTTGGCCAGCCAGTCCTGCACCATCTGCGCCGGGTTCTCCGGCATGTCGACGAACTCGGCGCGCTGCGCGTACTCGGCGGCCGCGATGCCCGCGCGCCGGCCGAACACGTTGATGTCCAGCAGCGAGTTGGTGCCCAGACGGTTGGCGCCGTGCACGGAGACACAGGCGCACTCACCGGCGGCGTACAGGCCGGGCACGATGTCGGTGTTGTTGCGCAGCACCTCGCCGCGGATGCGGGTCGGGATGCCACCCATCACGTAGTGACAGGTCGGCATGACCGGCACCGGCTCCTTGACCGGGTCGACGCCCAGGTAGGTGCGGGCGAACTCGGTGATGTCGGGGAGCTTCTCCTCGAGCACGTCCTCACCGAGGTGGGTCACGTCGATGAGCACGTAGTCCTTGTTCGGGCCCGCGCCGCGGCCCTCACGGACCTCGAGCACCATGGAGCGCGCGACGATGTCACGCGGCGCCAGGTCCTTGATGGTCGGCGCGTAGCGCTCCATGAAGCGCTCACCGGAGGCGTTGCGCAGGATGCCGCCCTCACCACGCACAGCCTCGGAGATGAGGATGCCCAGGCCCGCGAGGCCTGTCGGGTGGAACTGGTGGAACTCCATGTCCTCCAGCGGAAGACCCTTGCGGAACACGATCGCCATGCCGTCACCGGTGAGGGTGTGGGCGTTGGAGGTGGTCTTGTACATACGACCCGAACCACCGGTGGCGAAGATGATCGACTTCGCGTGGAACACGTGCAGCTCGCCGGTGGCCAGCTCGTAGGCCACGACGCCGGTCGCGATCGGGCCGTTGGGGCCGTCGGACAGGATCAGGTCGAGCACGTAGAACTCGTTGTAGAACTCCACGTCGTGCTTGACGCAGTTCTGGTACAGCGTCTGCAGGATCATGTGGCCGGTGCGGTCGGCGGCGTAGCACGCGCGACGCACGGGCGCCTTGCCGTGGTCACGGGTGTGGCCACCGAAGCGACGCTGGTCGATCTTGCCCTCGGGCGTGCGGTTGAACGGCAGGCCCATCTTCTCCAGGTCGAGCACGGCGTCGATGGCCTCCTTGGCCATGATCTCCGCGGCGTCCTGGTCGACCAGGTAGTCACCACCCTTGACGGTGTCGAAGGTGTGCCACTCCCAGTTGTCCTCTTCCACGTTCGCCAGCGCGGCGCACATGCCGCCCTGCGCCGCACCGGTGTGAGAACGGGTCGGGTAGAGCTTGGTCAGGACGGCGGTGCGCACCCGAGGACCGGCCTCGATCGCCGCACGCATTCCAGCGCCACCGGCACCGACGATGACGACGTCGTAGCGGTGCTCCTGAATCGGTCGGGATTCACTCATCGAGGTCGCCTGTTCCTAACTGATGTTGGGGTCGAAGGTGAAGATCACGTAGGTGCCGGTGACCATGACCAGGATCATGGACACGACCAGCGCGGCCTTCAGCCAGAAGCGGGTGGAGTCCTTGCGCGCGTAATCGTCGATCACGGTGCGCAGGCCGTTGCCGCCGTGCAGCTGGGCCAGCCACAGCATGGTGAGGTCCCAGAGCTGCCAGAACGGGGAGGCCCAGCGGCCGGCGACGAACGCGAAGTTGAGGCGGTGCACGCCGCCGTCGAGCATCAGCATGATCGTCATGTGGCCGATGACCAGGATGACCAGCAGCAGGCCCGAGGCACGCATGAAGAGCCAGGCGTACTTCTCGAAGTTGTTGCCGCCGGCGCGGCGGGGCGCGCGCGGGGCGTCGAGCGAGGCGGGGCGGTCGTAGGACTTACCGAGAACAGGTGCGGTCATGCCTCAACCTCGCTAGCGCTCGCTTGCGGCATGCCCGCAATTGCGGCTGTGTTTGTTTGACGTTCGCTTCGCTCACTCATGTCGGCTCTCAATTCGTCAGCAGGTAGAAGAACTGGCGGCCGACACCGGCACCGGCGACGACGATCCAGATCGCGAGGACGATCCAGAGCATCTGGCGCTGGTAGCGCGGGCCCTGCGACCAGAAGTCGACGAGGATGATGCGGATGCCGTTGAACGCGTGGAACAGCACGCAGACGACGAGACCCATTTCCATGAGGGCGACGACGGGGTTCTTGTAGGTCTCGATCGCCCGGTCGTAGGTGTCCGGGCTGACTCGCACCAACGCGGTATCGAGGACGTGGACGAACAGGAAGAAGAAGATCGTCACGCCGGTGATGCGGTGCAGTGCCCAGGACCACATGCCGGGGTCGCCTCGGTACAAGGTTCGCTTCGGCTTGGCCGGAGCTTCTAGCGTGGTCATAGAGTGCGGTGCCTCCAACGTCGTTGATGGACCCGGTCAGAATCCGGCCGCGGAGCCTTCGGACTGTCGAAACCACCTGCTCACGAGCGGAATCAACATCCGGTGGCAGTGCTGCAGGCCCGTTGTCGGGAACCTGAACCGATCTGTCGTGAACTCTAAACCCAGCTTTGGAGGGGAACTAATTCGGCGTGCCGCTCGTTGGCTCAAATTGTTGTGAGTTAGGTTTGCCTTTCCTGATTTTCGCGACCAGGCAGAACGCGTAACACGGGGGTGCTGTCACGTCCATAGGAGGATGGTCCGAAATGTCCGATATTGACTGGAAAGCCCTGCGCTACAAGGCTTTTGAAGTTATGCAAGAGGCGTATGCCCCCTATTCCGGATTCCCCGTCGGGGCCGCGGCTCTCACCGCCGACGACCGCGTGGTGAGCGGCTGCAATGTGGAAAATGTCTCATACGGTTTGGGCCTCTGCGCCGAATGTGTACTGGTCGGTAACTTGATTTCGGGTGGCGGCGGGCGACTCCGGGCGGTCTCGATTTGCGATTCGCGAGGCGCGGTGCTCATGCCCTGCGGACGTTGCCGGCAGATTCTGCTCGAGCACGGCGGCGGTGATTTGCTCGTCGATCACCGCGAGGGTCCCGTCACCCTGAACACGCTGCTGCCGGACTCCTTCGGGCCCGACGACCTCGCCGCCGGGCAGCGGTAGAACCCCGCTATAACAGCTGATCATCGTGGCGCGCGGGGGAATCCGTGGAAAGGCGGCCCAGCCCGTGCCAGGGTGGAGGGCGTGACGGTGCACTCGGCGGTGGACGTGATTCGGGCCAAGCGCGACGGCGGACAGCTCAGCGACGCGCAGATCGATTGGGTGGTGGACGCGTTCACCCGCGGCGAGGTCGCTGACGAACAGATGTCGGCGCTGGCCATGGCCATCGTCTGGCGCGGCATGACCCGCCGCGAGACCGCCCGCTGGACCCACGCCATGATCGACTCCGGGAAGCGTTTGGACTTCACCGATCTGGGCCGCCCCACCGTCGACAAACACTCCACCGGCGGGGTCGGTGACAAGATCACCCTGCCGCTGTCGCCGCTGGTCGCGGCCTGCGGGGCCGCCGTGCCCCAGCTCTCCGGACGCGGATTGGGGCACACCGGGGGCACACTCGACAAGCTCGAGGCGATACCCGGCTGGCAGGCGGACCTTCCGGTCGCGCGCATGCGGGAGCTCCTGGCCGATCCCGCCGTCGGCGCCGTCGTCTGCGCCGCCGGAGCCGATCTGGCCCCCGCCGACAAACGGCTCTACGCGCTGCGTGATGTCACCGGGACCGTGGAATCCATCCCCCTGATCGCCAGCTCCATCATGAGCAAGAAGATCGCCGAGGGCACCGGTGCGCTGGTCCTGGACGTGAAAGTCGGGCGTGGGGCGTTCCTGCGCGAGGAGGCGCAGGCGCGCGAACTGGCCACCGCCATGGTCGAACTCGGCACCGACGCCGGGGTGCGGACGGTGGCCCTGCTCACCGCCATGGACACCCCGCTCGGCCATACCGCCGGAAACGCCCTGGAAGTCTGCGAATCGCTCGACGTGCTCGCGGGCGGCGGCCCCGCCGACGTCGTCGACCTCACCCTCACCCTGGCTCGGGAGATGCTGGCGCAGGCCGGGATCACCGACGTCGACCCGGCCGACGCGCTCGCCGACGGCCGCGCCATGGACCATTGGCGTGCCATGGTGCGCGCCCAGGGCGGCGATCCGGACGCCCCGCTGCCGCAGGCCCGCCACACCGAAACCCTGCGCGCGCCCGCCGGGGGCACCCTGATCCGCCTCGACGCCCTCGACGTCGGACTCGCCGCCTGGCGGCTCGGCGCGGGCCGGGCCCGGCAGGGCGACCCGGTGCAGGCCGGGGCGGGCGTCGAAATGCACGCCAAGCCAGGCGATTCCATCACCGAGGGGCAGCCGCTGCTCACCCTGCACACCGACACCCCCGAGGCCTTCCCGGCGGCGCTGGACCTGCTGCGCGGCGCGTTCACCATCGACGGCACCGTCCAGTTGCCGCTGCAACCCTTGATCCTGGACCGCATCACCGCCTGAAGATGAAGGATTCGCGCCGGTCAGCAACGTGAGGGCAACGACATGCCGAACTGTCGGTGAGTCGGGCCAACAGTCCTGCCGCAGAACGGGAATGCGGCTAACGTTGCTACATGACTGGACCGACGCCCCTCACTCTCGCCTCGATCCGCCAGGCTCCCAAGGCGGTCCTGCACGATCACCTCGACGGCGGGCTGCGACCCGCGACGGTGCTGGAACTCGCCCACGCCGCCGGATACGACCAGCTACCGGCAAGCGACGCCGAATCCCTCGGCGCCTGGTTCCGGGACGCGGCCGACAGCGGCTCGCTCGAGCGCTACCTGGAGACCTTCGCCCACACCGTCGCCGTCATGCAGACCCCCGAAGGGCTGCGCCGGGTCGCCCGCGAATGCGCCGAGGACCTCGCCGCCGACGGCGTCGTCTACGCCGAGGTGCGGTTCGCGCCCGAACAGCACATCGAGGCCGGACTCACCCTCGACGAGGTCGTCGAGCACACCATCGCCGGATTCCGGGAAGGCGAGGCGGCCGCTGCCGCGGCGGGCACCCCCATCACCGTGGTCTGCCTGCTCACCGCCATGCGGCACGCCGCCCGCTCCCGCGAGATCGCCGAACTCACGGTGCGCTGGCGCGACCGCGGCGTCGGCGGCTTCGACATCGCGGGCGCGGAAGCCGGCTACCCGCCCAGCCGCCACCTCGACGCCTTCGACTACATGCGGGCCAACCTCGCGCACTTCACGATTCACGCGGGCGAGGCGTTCGGACTGCCGTCCATCCACGAGGCCGTCGCCTTCTGCGGCTGCGAACGACTCGGGCACGGCGTGCGCATCACCGACGACATCACCGAGGGCCCGAACGGGCCGGTCCTCGGCGTGGTCGCGAACTACGTGCGGGACATGCGGATTCCGCTGGAACTGTGCCCCTCCTCGAACGTGCAGACCGGGGCCGTGCCCTCGCTCGACAAGCACCCGTTCGACCTGCTCGCGCGGCTGCGGTTCCGGGTCACCGTGAACACCGACAACCGTTTGATGAGCGACACCACCATGAGCAAGGAGATGCTCAAGCTGTCGGAGACCTTCGGGTACGGCTGGAGCGATCTGGAACGGTTCACCATCAATGCCATGAAGTCCGCGTTCATCCCGTTCCCGGAACGACTGCGGCTGATCGACG